>CAYNIH010000248.1:0-3995 GCA_964397115.1 uncultured Roseivirgaceae bacterium
GTAATTCTTCAGCAGTTCGCCTGTGTTAACTTCATCCGAATTGGCATTGATAAGCAACACCGGAAAGGTTTCTTTGTACGTTTCGGCAATTGTCAAAATCCTGTCCAGGTAGTACTTATCGAACGGGCAATCGTAACTCACAAAAATTACTACTACCCCATCATACCTCAGGTAATCGCGAAGATGAACGAGCCTGCCGGTTACGGCATCGGGCAGGCTGAAATCAGCCATTACCTGTGCCTTTACCGAAACAGTAACAATCAATAAAAAATAGTTCAGCCACTTCATACTCAGGAGTTCATAACCAGCACAAAATCATCCATCAGGTAATAGTGCAAGGTAACACGGGTTTCGGTATTGTTTACAATAATCCTGCCATTCAACCGTCCTTCCGGCTCAAGCCTGAACGGGTCAATCAGCAGGTTTTCTGAAAACACCACATCGCGCCTGCCATAAATTTTCATTAATGCTTCTTTGCCGCACCAGTAAACGGTATGCTTAACCACATCCTTGCCCGCATCGCGCAATTCGGTTATATGAAAGATGCGGGGGGCCATACTTAGCAATTTCGGGTTAACCTGATCTAAATCAATTCCCGCAGGTTTGTCGGCCGTGAGCATTGCCGCTACGAAAGGAAACGAGTGGGTTAGTGAAACCTGCCAGGAACAGTTTTTCAGCAGCGGCTTGCCATGGCCGTCTTTGGTAAGTCCGTGAAATGGAAGATTACTTTTTTCCATCAGGTGCTTTATCAGCACACGACCGGCAATAAATTCAAGGCGCTTATTCGGATGCCTGATGTTTTCGGGTATGGCTTCCAGCCCTTCCGCCTGCTCAACCAGGCTTAATTCATCCTCTTCAATTTTCCAAACGCCCCAGGCCCGCACGGGGGTTACCTCTGTTTTGGTTATTGGCATCGGGTTAATCAACTTTACGGTTCAAGATGCAAAAATTCCCATTCACCGAAAGCCGCCAGCTATGCCTGTTTTGGTAAAAAAGATCCATACCCTTACCGGCCACCGCGACAGTGTTTATACGCTTCAGCCATCCGACCTGGATTCCATTTTCTTTAGTGCAGCCGGAGACGGCATGGTGGTGCGCTGGGACCTCAACAATCCAGATGAAGGCGAGCTTATCGCAAAACTGAACAATTCGGTTTATGCATTGCACCTTCATAAACCCTCAGGGTTGTTGGTAGCCGGCCAGAATTACGAAGGAATTCACCTGTTGGACTGGAGAAATAAAAAAGCGGTGGGCTCACTAAAACTCAACGGATCACCCATTTTCGATTTGCAAACGGCCGGAGACCGGCTGTTTGCCGGAACGGGTGACGGAACCCTGTTTGTCATCGACCTGAACAGGCTTGGAATACTGGAGCGGATCAAACTCTCCGACAAAAATGTTCGTACCATCTCGGTAAGCGAGAAGACCAACGAACTTGCCGTTGGGTACAGCGATCATCACATTCGCATTTTTCAGTTGGATACCTTAACCGTGAAGCACAATATAACCGCCCATAGCAACTCAGTGTTCATCCTTAAGTACATGCCGGGCCGGAGTTTTCTGATCAGCGGCTCACGCGATGCCCGCCTTAAAGCGTGGGATATAAAGGCCGGCTATGCCCTGGCCGGGGAAGTGCCTGCCCACCTGTACGCAATTAATCACCTCGACTTTAGCCCGGATTTAAAACATTTCGTAACTTGTAGCCTGGATAAGTCCATTAAAATATGGGATGCAACCGAGATGCGGTTGCTCAAGGTTATTGATAAAGGACGCCATGCAGGGCACGGCACCTCGGTAAACCGGGTGTTATGGACAACCTACAACAATTACCTGCTGAGCGCCAGCGATGACCGGACCATTTCGGTTTGGGATATTACCCTAGAGGAAGATGCGCGTTGACCGATTTTTTATCGCGCCTGATTTTTTAAACTAAACAATACGGTTATGAAAGTTACACCGCTTGAAATTCGCCAGAAAAACTTCGAAGTAAACTTTCGGGGCTACAACAAAGATGAGGTAAACGCTTTTTTGCTTACCCTTTCGCAGGAATGGGAACGCCTAATGGACGAAGCCAAAGAGCTGCGCCTAAGGCTGGAGGCCTCCGAAAAAGAAGTGGCCAAACTCCGCGAGGTGGAAAACTCCCTGTTTAAAACCCTGAAAACTGCCGAAGACACCGGCTCCAACCTCATTGAGCAATCGCGCCAGGCTGCCGAGTTGTTGCTGCGCGAAACCCAGCTTAAAGCCGATGCCGTGCTGAACGAAGCCAAAACCAAAGCCAAAGATCTTACCGATGAAGCCGAACTGCACGCACGCCAGCGCCTGGCCGAAATGGAAATGAGGCTGAAAGCCCTTGCCGAAAATTACAAGAAGCTTGAAAATACACGCGATGACCTGCTGCATGAACTTAAGCGCATCGCACAGGATACCCTCGAACGTGCCGAACGCATCCGTGGCGGTAACAAAAGTTTTGATGTTGACCAGCACGTTTCTGCCGCCACCAAAGAACTATACACCGTTGTTTATCCCAACAAGCAGCGTGTTGACTACACTCCGCCAAAAGTTCACATTCCCGAAATGCCACCAACACAAAAGCCTGTCCTTGCTGAACCCGAACCGATGGGAGAGGCCATTGCCGCCCAGGTGAAAGTTACCCGGAAAGTCAACTCCTTTTTTGACGAAATCGAATGACCGGCCGCATCGCGCTCGAAGGGTTGGAGTTTCATGCCTTTCATGGCGTTTACCCGCACGAGCGCGAATCGGGCAACTGGTTTGAAGTGGACATTTCGGTTGAAACCGACCTGGCCAAAGCCGCACAAACCGATAACCTGAACGAGGCGGTAAACTATGAATCGCTTTTCCGGATTGTAAAAGAAGAGATGGAGCAGCCTTCGCACCTGCTGGAGCGCGTGGCCGGCAAAATCATCGACCGCATTTTTTTGCAGTTACCTTCCGTCACCGATATATCCCTGAAGATTTCAAAAATCAATCCGCCCATCGGGGGCAAGTGCAAACGGGCGAGCGTGGAAGTGCAGAAATCCAGAAAGTAATAAAGTGGAGCCGCAGGGAATCGAACCCTGGTCCAGAGAAGATGACCCCGAACGTTCTACATGCTTAGTTGCCTTGGTTTGTAGGGAGAAGTAAGGCAGGCAACCACCTGAACTTTTCCTTAGTCGCTTGTCTTAGCCGTGCTTAGCAACATCGCACGGAGCATTTTTGCTGTACGACACCGCTATACCAGCGCCCGCAAAACGAAAGCACTGAGCGATGATGGCCTGGCGCGTCTTACGCGCCATACGCTAAACCCAACATACCGTCAGATTAAGCAGCCATGGCGTAAGTATTCTCGCCACGTATGGTTTGGAGCTAGTGGTTAAGGCTCTCACTCCATGAGCCTGCATGCTGCATCCGGCTTCACACAGCCTGTCAAAACCGGTCGGCCCCAATAAGTCAAACAACATCAGGCAATTGGCGGGCTGCAATTGCTCCTGAAATACAAATATAGAATGAAAAAGGTTTCCGGCACGGATTCAATTGTGCATGGATAATTGTCGGCTGCGTTCTATCTTGCCTCCTGATGGATAATTTTGTTGTATCGGCACGCAAATACCGGCCTACCGGTTTTGATGAAGTGGTTGGGCAGGAGCACATTACCACCACGCTCAAAAACGCCATCGATTCGAACAAACTTGCCCAGGCCTTGTTGTTCTGCGGTCCGCGCGGAGTAGGAAAAACCACCTGCGCCCGTATCGTGGCACGGCTGATAAACGGCTTTGAAGAAAAAACCGAACTCAACTCACTTAATATTTTTGAGTTGGATGCCGCCTCCAACAATTCGGTTGAAGACATCCGCAACCTCATTGACCAGGTGCGCTATCCGCCCCAGTTCGGAAAATACAAGGTCTATATCATTGACGAGGTGCACATGCTTTCCAACGCGGCCTTCAACGCCTTTCTAAAGACATTGGAGGAGCCTCCCCCGTATGCCGTTTTCATTC
>CAYNIH010000249.1:0-3990 GCA_964397115.1 uncultured Roseivirgaceae bacterium
TGAACGCAACACCACTGGCCTCGCAAATTGAGGGGAAGGTAGAAGTTGACCTGACGCAAATGGTGAGCGATCCCGACAACAATCTTGATTTCTCCACGCTGCGGGTAATTAATAATGTTACCTCGCGCGGTGCTCCCGCCACCATTGATGCTTCCTATTTTTTACTGATTGATTACACCGGCAATCCGTTTACCGGAACGGATCGCATTACACTGGAGGTATGCGACCTGGATGGATTATGTGTACAGCAGGTAATTGATATTGAAGTGGTGGGTGCAGTGGTCGTGTATAACGGTGTGACCCCCGATGGCGATGGGCACAATGACTTTCTGCTTATCAAATACATTGATGTGGTGGAAGGCGCAGCACAAAACCGGGTGATGATTTTCAACCGCTGGGGCGATGCGGTATTTGATGTAGAAAATTACAACAACACCGACCGGGTATTTACCGGGTTGGGTAACAACGGGAAGGAACTTCCATCGGGCACCTATTTCTATAAGATAGAATTATCCGGCAACAATAAGCCCCTTACGGGATTCATCACACTAATCCGATAAGACATGAAAAGACATATACTCTTTATGCTGATGCTTGCCGGAAGCCTTACGGTAGTGGCCCAGCAGGATCCGCTATACTCACAATACCTTTTTAACCCGTTCATCATTAACCCGGCCTACGCAGGATTTTCCAAAGACATAACGAGCATGGCCTCCTACCGCACGCAGTGGGCAGGCTTTGACGGCAGCCCGGTAACGATGAATGCCTCCGGACACATTGCCCTGGTGGATAACCGCATGGGTTTGGGCTTCATGTTGCTGCAGGATAAAATTGGTTCGAACACTACTACCGAAATCATGATTTCGTATGGCTATCACGTTTCAATGCGCAGCGACATGAAGATATCGTTCGGCCTGCAGGGCGGCATGGTGAACTACCGCAATGACTATTCCGACCTGATTATTGACACCAACGATCCGAAATTTCAGGGCAGCCTCAGCGAACTTAACCCCAGTATCGGGGCGGGAGTGATCGTTTCCTCACCAAAATTCTACCTGAGCCTGTCGGCCCCCAAACTGCTGGAAGGTGCGGCCATTACTTCCGATAACACCGATATCGTTCTGTACAGCCGGCAGTTTTATGGGTTGGCATCCTTTCTTATCCCCCTGTCGCACCGCCTCAAGGCCAAGCCTTTTGCCTTGCTACGCTATACGGCCGGGGTACCGGTAAATGCCGACCTGGGCTGCGCCCTCAATGCCGATGACGCATACACGCTTGGGTTGTTTACCCGGAATATGGAGACCTATGGCGCACTGATAAAAATAAATCTGGGTGATATGCTGCGGGTGGGATACATCTTCGAATTGCCTACCAATAAATCGGTGGGCACCAACTACACTACACATGAGTTTATGGTCGGCATCCGGACAAGGCTGTTCCGCTTTCACGACCTGAGCTCCATTTCGGACTTTTAAAGACGGTGTCCTACACCTTAAAGGTGTAGGACACCTCTATACCGGAAATGAATAACTAAATTTCATATAAAATGAAGGCTCTCGCCAAAATAATATTGTCAGGCATCGTCTTACTGGCCCCCAATACCCTTTACAGCCAGCAAAAGGAAACGTATGATATTACTTCATACCTCCCGCCAAAAGGCTGGAAAAAAGAAACGAGCAATTTTGCGGTATCCTATGTTACCGCCAACAATCAAACTGGCGAATGGTGCCGATTGGCGGTGTATAAGAGCATGGCCAGCACCGGCACTCCGGCCTCTGACTTTGACCATGAGTGGAATGCACTGGTAACTAAGGTGTATGAAGGCACTACTAAGCCTGTGCCGGAATCCATTACGGAAGACGGATGGACCATCACTTCGGGTGTCAGTAATTTTACGTGGCAAGGGAAGCCGGCTATGGTGTTGATTAATACCATCACCGGATATGGCACAGAAGTAACCATCACCGTTACGATGAACAGTCAATCATATATGAATTGGGTGGAAGAATTTTTTAATTCCATTGACGTGCAAAAACCTGCTGTACCGGTAAACAAATCGGCCAATGAGTCGATAGCTCTTTCTCCCGCACAGCAGCCAAAGCAACCCGCTGCCGCTGTCAGTAAATTTGCATTTACTACCACTAACTTTGATGACGGTTGGGTAAGTACTGAACGCGAAGACTGGGTGGAAGTAACAAAAAACACTGTTAAAGTGCTCATCCACTACCCCAATCCGGTTACCAACCAGTATATCTCCAACCCGGACGAGGAGAAACGCCTTGCCTGGAATACGCTGGTTGCGCCCCGTTACAGCAACCTTCAGAATTACTTCGTGGCAAAGTGTGCTCTTTCCTTCATCCAGGGATCGTTCATCTCTGGAACACTTACCGACAACCAAACGGGAAAAACCGTTTACGTGGCGCTTTTCAAACGGGACAAAAGCCCGTGGATTGAATTTATTGCACCCAACATTACTACTTTCGGACAAGTGACGGGCTTTAATATGGCCGCCCTTAACGGTGAAGTGAGCAACAGTGAGTGGGATCCACTGCAACGATTTGAAGGGTACAATAAATTTGCGGTAGCTCCCTCAGACTTAACCGGCACATGGACTAATAATTTTGGCGGATTTACACAGTATGTTAATGCCTACACCGGTGCAGATGCCGGCATGAGCACGCATTCATCGGAACAGACTTTTGAATTTTCCCCGAACGGCACATATACCTGGTTAATTAACGTTGCCAGCGGATTTGTGGGCAACATTAAATTTTCCAATTCCAAATCATCCGGTACATTTACCTCTCCCAACAACTGGCAAATTCATTTTTCCGACCTGGAAGGGAAACCCAAATTATACAATGCGTACTTCACCAGCATTAAAGGCGCACGCGTTCTGTGGCTGCAGGATACCGGCTATGGGGGTTATACAGGATTTGGGAAAAAGGAATAAGGTAAGGTATCCTACGGCAAGGTGTCCTACACCTTAGAGGTGTAGGACACCTTTTGGACACCTTCACAGGTTTTTTAAAATCCGCTTCACAAACCCCGGCCCTTCGTAAACAAATCCCGTATAAACCTGAATCAGGTCGGCACCGGCATTTAGTTTTTCCTGCGCATCATTCACACTCATAATTCCGCCTACACCGATAATCGGATACGCAGGGCCTAATTCCCTGCGGAGGTATTTTATCACCTCCGTTGATTTATTACCCAGCGGTTTTCCGCTCAAGCCACCGGCACCAATGCGCTCAACAATTTTTCTATCGGTTACCAGGGCTTCGCGCGAAATGGTTGTGTTGGTTGCGATAACACCATCGGTTTTAGTTTCTTTCAGAATGACAATAACATCATCCAGTTGCTCCACGGTTAGGTCGGGAGCAATTTTCAACAACACCGGTTTGACTTTCTCTTTTGCACCGGCCAGCACCTTTACATAGGTGAGCAACTTACGCAGCGGTTCTTTTTCCTGCAGTTCACGCAAACCCGGGGTATTCGGTGAGCTGACGTTCACCACAAAATAATCCACGTACGGATACAGCGCTTCAACGCAGTAAGCATAGTCGTCCAGGGCCTTTTCGTTAGGGGTGCTTTTGTTTTTACCGATGTTACCTCCTACAATCACATCCGATTTTCGCTTCTTTAACCGCTCCACAGCCGCCAGCACACCTTCGTTGTTAAAACCCATGCGATTAATCAGCGCCTTATCGTGCGGCAGGCGAAACAACCGGGGTTTCTCATTTCCTGGCTGTGGCTTCGGGGTGAGGGTTCCGATTTCGATGAAGCCAAAACCAAAGGATGACAGCTCATCGATTAGTTTTGCATCTTTATCGAAACCGGCCGCCAGGCCCACCGGATTTGTGAAGCGTAATCCAAGCACTGTTTTTTCCAGCCGGGGTGATTCAACCCTGAATAAAGCTCCTAAAAGCCAGTTGAATCCTGGGATACTTCCCTTTATCCGAAGCAAGGAAAAAACAACATGATGAATGC
>CAYNIH010000250.1:0-3948 GCA_964397115.1 uncultured Roseivirgaceae bacterium
GGCCTCAAGGTTGCGGGCAAGGCGGCAGTCATCAACAACACCATTGTCGGCAACACGGTTGGGAAAAACTGCCCCAGCGACTTGCGCGGGGCCACCTACGCCACATCGAAGGCTATTATTACCCGCGATAAAATGATTACGCTCGACCAGGGCTTTAATGCCATGGGAACACAAGTATGGGGTTCAACGCGGGGCGGTTACGAATTTCTGAAGATCAGGCCATAAGTTTTTCAATTCCTTTCAATACAATGGCTTCGCGCTCGGTCCAGTTGCCATGTACAGGGGTATAGGCGAGGTGTCTGTGTTCGAGTTCGGACCTGAATATAAATAACATCTCTTCCCTCTTTTTCTGATCGCCTAAATCGCGTAGGCCATCGCTCACCCAGGGCACGTCAATGTCGAACAAAAAATACCGGTCGTACTGAATCATTTTTTCAAATTCATACAGCACCGGTGGCACCACCCCCAGGTAGTGGCGGGAATAAATCTGCGTGGTAATCACATCGGTGTCGCAGAAGAGAATGCGGTTAGCCTTGCGGGCCAGCGCAAACACACGGGTTGTTTGCTCGCGCCCGATGGCGATGATGTCTTCGCGGTTGAACGCATTGGACGAAATCATTTCGCGGGCCACTTCGGGAACCCACACCGTGTTGAACCGTTGGGCCATTTTTTGAGCCATGGCAGTTTTGCCCGTGCTTTCGGGACCATAAAAGCATACCAGCTTAATCTGTCTGATCATGACACCCTGTTATACCCTAGCTGTTCCCCGCCCAAATTATTCATACTGCGGCAAGCAACGAATAAGGTAATTGCACCGATTGTTGGCCTAAGTTTCTTGCCATTCGCAGTAAAATATTTGTTTACCCGGTAAACATATTTTTTGTAACGCTATGAAGAAACTCCTTTGTCCGGACCCTGTTTTTTACTTTGCTGCTTCCTTCTTTCAAGTTGTGCGATATCTTCCAGATCCTTCGCTCTGTGCACGTTCGCTTTACTGGCTATCAGATCATCGTAACTTATCACTCTTACCGTTTGGCCTTCTATAGTAATTGAATCCGCCCTGCCATACACATCATAAAATTCATTTTTTCCATCGAGGAAAGGAAGCATCTCAATAGAGAAAGATTCCAGGGGTATTCTTATAATGGTTTCTGATAAGGACTTCGTATGCTTTTCTAAATCGGAAATGTCATAGCCTAATGCGTTACAACAACTCAACAGCTTTTTAAAATTCGCTTCGGTTGGGTTGAACCAAATATCCAGATCGGCAGTAGCCCGCTGAAAGCCATGAATATTTACCGCTACACCCCCAATAATCAGGTACTCTACCTTAAATTTTTCAAGACCGTCCAAAAATTTCAACGATTCCAACAAGTACCTGTTCATGTACTTTTCTTTTTAAGCGTGATAATGTTTCGGCCTCTATCATCGATTGGTAGTTGAGCTTGCCCGGAAAACGCTATACAAAACTCAATGAGATCGAACATGCGCACAAACCTTTGTGATGAGGAAAACCGGAGGTCCTGCAAAACCTGGTAATCTTTTTTTTTGTTGATATCTACTATCTGTAATTTCACTGGTTTAACCGGTGGCTTTTCCTTCATGCATCCAAGGTAGAAAAATTCAGTTTACTAAAAGCTATTTTTAAAGCAGCTAACAAAATACAATCCAGATTTTAAGAACTTATCCACACCCTCCGAATACGGCCGGTCAGGTGTGGCCCCGGTAGGTTTTATATTCTTTTAGCCAATTATACAATCCATACGCGGCAATAAAACAAAAGATGAGGTACTCCAGCGCCACGAATTTTATTTCCTTCTGGTAATACATCCAGGCCGCGAGGATATCCACAATGATCCAGATAATCCAGCTTTCGATTTTTTTTTCAATCATCATAAAGGTGGTGACAATGCTCATTACCGTAACAAACGAATCGAGGTACGGAAAGGCGCTGGGTTTATTAAACAGTAACGGAAACCACTCGTGCAGTCGGCTGGCCAGCGCACCGGTAAGGACCGTACCCAGCAGTCCGGCAACGGCCAATGCCAGTAATTTTTTTAAGGGTATAAAGCTAACGCGCAGGTGCTGCCTGCGATCTTCTTCACCGGGTTTGGGGTGCAGCCAGCGCCACCAGCCCAGGAGGTTGGTGATGAAAAAGAAAACCTGTAAAAACATATCCGGATAAAGTTGCACCTGGTAAAACAGGAAGAAAAAGAGCGTAACGTTTATCAGCCCGATGGGCCAACTCCAGATGTGGGCGCGCGAGGCCAGGTACACCGCCACAAAGCCGGCCAGTGTGCCGAAAAACTCGAGGTAGCTCATGGGGTAGCCCCAGAGTTCGAAGAAGGCATAGTTGATATCGAAGAAACTCATAGGAAGGATTCAAGACGTAAGTCAAATAGAGATAATGTCAGCTAGATTATAAACCCGGCTTTTTAAAAACTTCATCTCTACCCTGTTTTTAGCCAAAAAAGGGAAATATTTAAGATGTAAGTCAAAGTAAATGAATTAATTACAAATATTTCGTACATTTGGGAATCTGATTCCCAAATATACTATGGTTCAGCGGATTGCCGCCCAAACACTAAAAAAACTGGCCGGGCAGTTTCGGACAGTTGCTATTGTCGGGCCCCGTCAGAGTGGTAAATCCACCCTTGCCAAATCGGTATTTCCGGATAAGTTGTATGTATCGTTGGAAAACCCTGAGGTAAAACAACGTGCCACGGACGATCCAAAAAGCTTTTTAAAACTCTACAGAAACGGAGCCATTATTGATGAGGTTCAGCGTGCGCCTGAATTGTTTAATTACCTGCAACAAATCGTTGATGAGAGTGATGAACGGGGGAAGTTTATTCTATCGGGTTCCAACAACTTTCTGATGCTGGAAAAAATAACACAAAGCCTGGCCGGCCGGATTGGTTATCTCGATCTGTTACCCTTTAGTTACCCTGAGTTAAAAACAATTAAAAATTATTCTGACGAAATAAATGATCTGTTGTTTAAGGGAGGATATCCTGCCGTGACTTTCGAAGGGATTGATGCAACATTCTGGTTCCCAGCTTATGTGCGCACGTATATAGAGCGTGATGTCCGGCAAATAAAAAATATTTCAGACCTGGCCACATTTCAACGATTTCTTTTTTTATGCGCCAGTCGTATCGGACAACAAGTAAACTTAAGTAACCTGGCTATTGAATGTGGCATAGATCACAAAACCGCACAGTCCTGGTTGTCAGTCATGCAAGCCAGTTACATTATTCACTTACTTCAACCTTATTATAAGAACTATTCCAAACGGATTATAAAATCACCCAAGTTATACTTTTACGATACCGGTCTGGCTTGCTATCTGTTATCCTTGGAATCTGCAAAAGATCTTACCCACCACATCATGCGTGGTGCCTTATTCGAGAACTTTATCATCAATGAACTATTAAAGGCAAGATTAAATGCAGGACTGCGCAGTAACCTGTTTTATTGGCGCGATGTGAGTGGCCATGAGGTTGATTTGATCATTGACAAAAGTCAAAATCCTGTTGCCATTGAAATAAAATCGGGCATGACACTAAACACAGATTTTTTTAAAGGTCTTCATTTTTGGAACAAACTTAATCCCCAATCAAAAAAGATACTGATCTATGGTGGAGATGAATCGTATGACCAGGGGAACAGCTTTGATGTAATCAGTTGGAAATATTTTTCGCGCATTAGTTTAATCTGATAGTCCGCTAACATGTTTAACCAAGTCGCACGACCGCTACCGAATTAACCCTGCATTTGAAGCGCTTAGACAAATCTTTGGGTATCTTCAAGGACTATCAGATAGCTTCACACACACATTCTTCGCTCCGGTAAAAACCGCAGTGCCTCCCTGCCGCCTTTGCGGCTTAGCTAAAACCGGTGTAAGATCTGGTTTCAATTTTGTAAAAAACTGCCCACAATTTTACC
>CAYNIH010000251.1:0-3920 GCA_964397115.1 uncultured Roseivirgaceae bacterium
GGGAAAGCACATCCTCTCCTGTTTTGTTCAGTACGCACCTTATCATATTAAAGAAGGTGCCGAAAACTGGCCAAAGTACCGCGAAGCGTTTGGCGATACCGTGGTGGATACGCTTGCCGAATACATTCCCGGATTAAAAGACAAAATCCTCTTCCGCCAGGTGCTCACCCCGTGGGACCTGGAGCAAACCATGGGGCTTACCGAAGGCAACATCTTTCAGGGCGAACTGAGCCTGGAACAACTGCTCTTTCAGCGGCCCGTAGCGAACTACGCTGGATATAAAACCTCTATACCAAAACTCTGGATGTGCGGTTCGGGCACACACCCCGGAGGAGGCATTATGGGCGCCAGCGGTGAACTGTGTGCCAAAACCATGTTAACATCACGGGCCATCTAACCTTCGAAATCCATGAGCAAATCGTACGATATCATTGTTATTGGCGGTGGACACAACGGACTTACCGCTGCTGCTTACCTGGCTGCCAAAGGCAAAAAAGTACTGGTACTTGAAAAAAGAAACGTACTGGGCGGCATTGCTGCCGGAGAAGAATTTCATCCCGGCTATTCCATCAGCGGGCTGCTGCACGATACTACCGGTGTACGCCAGCAGGTGATTGACACCCTTAACCTGGAAAAATTCGGACTGCAAACCAAACCGAGGCCCGCCATCGGCATTCTTTCAAAACAGGGCCACTGCCTTCAGCTGGATGCCGATGCCGAAAAAACCGCGGCAGCTATTTCAGCATTTTCTTCCAAAGATGCATCAGCCTATAAAGAATACCTGGCTTTCATTTCGGCCATACGGCCGTTTATGAAAAACCTGCTCGATGAACTGCCGCCCGACCTTACTGCGCTGGGCACACGGCAACTGTGGGCACTGCTAAAGAAAGGCCTTGCCCTGAAAAGACTCGGCAAAAAAACACTGACGGAGTTGTTGAAAGTAGCACCGATGAGCATTGCCGATTTTCTGAACGAAAAATTTGAGACCGACTTCATCAAAGCCGGCATTGGAGCACCGGCACTCTATGGTTCCTTCAATGGACCGTGGTCGTCATACACCACCATCAACCTGTTAATCCATGAGTGCATGGCCAACCGGCAGATTGTTGGCGGTCCGCAGGCCTTTGTTACAGCCCTGCAGCAGGCCGCCAAAAGCGCTGGAGTTGAAATAAGAACCAATGCCCCGGTTGAGAAAATCCTGCTTGATGCCGGCCGAAAAGTTTCCGGAGTAAAACTTACCGGTGGCGAAGAGCTTCATGCCTCCGTTGTGGCTTCTTCCTGCACCCCGCGGGTAACGTTTTACGAATTGCTTCAGCCTAACCAGATAAGCTATGCCCTGGAGCATGCCGTAAACCACTACCGCTCGCGCGGCACCACGGCCAAGGTAAACCTGGCCGTAACAAAACAAGTAACCTTCAACGGGGTTACCGGCCTGGAATACGCGCGCACCGGAAACTCATTTGACGAAATGGAGCGGGCGTTCGATCCGGCAAAATACAAGCAACTCTCTGCCGAGCCCTTGCTGGATATCCATGTGCCTACGGTGTCCAATCCGGCACTGGCACCGGCAGGGCACTCGGTAATTTCCATCCTGGTTCATTACGCACCCTATAACCTGAAAGAAGGATGGAATGAAGAAACAAAGAGACTGCTGTACCAACGGGTAATAAAAACGCTGGAGCAGTATAGTCCAGGACTTTCTTCGGCACTTGTTGCCAGCGAAGTGCTGTCTCCGGATGATCTGGAAACGCGCTACAGCCTCACGCACGGGCACATCTTTCATGGTGAGCATGCCGTTGACCAACTGATTACCCGGCCCTTTCCGTTATGCGCACAATACAAAACACCCATTGCCGGCCTCTACCTGTGCGGCAGCGGTTCGCACCCCGGTGGCGGCATCACCGGTATGCCGGGTTACCTGGCAGCGCAAATGATCTTAAAAAAGAACTAGATGAGTTACTTATCACGTTGTATTGAATATAAAACCTATCGCCATGGAACAGCGGCAATTTAAAAAACGAGGCGTTGACTACCCGATTATTGACGGAGTGCGCACCTTGCCCGGAAAGTATTACCACAGCCCCGAAATCTACCAGGAAGAACTGGAAAAGATTTTTTACAAATTCTGGCTCTTTGCCTGCCGCGCAGAAGAAATACCCTCCCCTGGTGATTACAAACTCATCCCGGTGGGTGACGAAAGCATTATCCTCGTTCGCGATAAACACAATGAGGTTAACGCACTCTTTAATGTTTGCAGCCACCGCGGAACCCAGTTGTGCGCTGAAACAAAAGGAACGTTCAAATCAAAAACGATTCAATGCCCCTACCACGCCTGGACGTACAACCTGAACGGCAACCTGATAGCCGCCCCCCTGATGCAGGAAGGGCACGGCTTCGAAAAAGAAAAATGTGGTTTACCACAGGCACGGTTTCACAACTGGGAAGGTTTCCTGTTTATCAACCTTGATAAAAACCCGGTACCGTTTGAGGTGCAGATGGAAGCGCTGATGGGCAAATTTGCCGACTGGAAAATAGCGGAACTGCGCATTGCCCGGCACATCCGCTACGAACTGAACTGCAACTGGAAGCTCATCCTGCAAAACTACCAGGAGTGCTACCATTGCCCGGGCGTCCATCCGTTGCTCAGCCAACTCACCCCGGTAAACTCGGCCCAGCACGATGCCAGCTCCGGAGCCGTGATTGGCGGGTTTATGGACCTTACCAAACCTCGGGGAAGCATGACCATGACCGGTGAAGCGGCCGCCCCGCCCATTTGCAATGTTTCGGATAACGACCTGCAGCGCGTGTACTACTACTCCATCTTCCCCAACATGCTGCTTACTCCCCACCCCGATTTTGTGATGTACCACCACATCACCCCGCTGGGCACGGATAAAATCTTCAACGATTGCTATTGGCTGTTCCGCCCTGAAATCATTAACGATCCCACCGCACAAGACGGAATCAACTCCGCAGTTGAGTTTTGGGATTTAACGAACCGCCAGGACTGGCAGGTATGCGAACAGATGCAAATCGGCACCAAATCAAAACGCTTTACCCGCGGCTATTACTCCGGGCGAGAAGACATCTTACACCAACTTGATCTGGAAGTGCTTAAAGCGCTGGGGCATGACCTCCCCAACTCCTGACACAATTTTGCAATCCGCGATAATTCCTATCTTGCCCGAATAACCTTATCCGGATGACGCACACCAAGGAGCCCACCCTCTTTCAGGCATTCATTCCCATCATTATCCTTACCGCCCTGTTGGCCGTCAATGTGATCATTTATGAAGCCGATGCCACAGGCGGCCCCAACCAGATTGCCCTGCTGCTGGGAGCAGGCGTGGCCGGAGTAATCGCCTGGCGGCTGGGCTACACCTGGAAAGAAATTGAAAAAAGCATTGTGAAGAGCATCAGCACGGCCATGGGCGCGATACTGATTTTATTGGTCATCGGCTCGCTGTCGGGCACGTGGCTGCTCAGCGGCATTGTGCCGGCCATGATCTACTACGGCCTCAAAATTCTGAACCCCACCATCTTCTTATTTGCCGCCTGCATTGTATGCTGCATAGTGTCGGTTGCCACCGGCAGTTCGTGGGGCACCATCGCCACCGTGGGCATTGCCCTGCTGGGCATCGGCCAGGCCCTTGGCATTCACCTCGGGCTGATTGGCGGGGCCATCATTTCGGGCGCCTATTTTGGCGATAAAATTTCACCCCTCTCCGACACCACCAACCTGGCTCCGGCCATGGCGGGCACAGACCTGTTTACGCACATCCGCTACATGATGTACACCACCATTCCAACGCTGACCATCACCCTCGTCATCTTTCTGGTTTGGGGCTTCACGCTCGATACCACCCAGTCAGACGCGCAGGACGCCATTGTGCTCAAAGCCATTGACGATGCCTTTAACC
>CAYNIH010000252.1:0-3797 GCA_964397115.1 uncultured Roseivirgaceae bacterium
TTTACGATGCCTTCGAAACGGGTGTTCCATTCCGTTCCCGGGTATTTTACCGAGGGTACGGCCACGGGCACATCATCGCCATACAGAATAATTTTAAGAACATCCTGAGGTATTTCTTTTATCGGTGTAGTCAGCGAACAGCCGTACCGCTTCAAAATGGCTTCCACTTTTTTAAATATCCAGATGTCGCGGTACTCGCCCAACGGCAAAATTCCCCCACGGCTGATGCTGAGATTTTTATCGGGGATTACCGAGTCTTCCGTGATCTCTTCGATCTGCCCAAGGCCATTACAGGTTGAGCAGGCTCCGTAAGGTGAATTGAATGAAAAGGTGTTAGGTGCCGGCTCATCGTATGAAAGTCCGGTTACCGAATCCATGAGAAATTTCGAGAAGTGGTGCACTTTTCCTGATTCCTCCAGGATCATGATCACCCCTTTGCCTTCTTTCAGCGCTTTATTGATGGACTGGCCTATCCGCAATCTTTCGCTGGCATCGGCAACAACACGATCAATTACGATTTCAATATCATGAATTTTATACCGGTCAACCTGCATCTTCATTACAATATCCTTCACTTCGCCATCCACGCGCACCTTGGTGTAACCCTGTTTGCGGATTTGAACAAACAACTCGCGGTAATGCCCCTTCCTGCCCTTAACCACCGGGGCGAGCAGCGTTAATTTTTTACTCTCAAAGTTTTTCAATACGGCCTCCAGTATCTGATCTTCGGATTGCCTGATCATTTTTTTGCCCGTCAGGTACGAAAAGGCTTCGGCTGTGCGCGCAAACAACAACCGCATGAAGTCGTAAATTTCAGTAACCGTGCCAACCGTTGAGCGTGGATTACGGGAAGTGGTTTTCTGTTCGATGGAGATAACCGGACTGAGTCCGTTAATCTTGTCCACATCGGGGCGCTCCAGGTTGCCGATAAAGCCGCGGGCATAGGCCGAAAAACTTTCCATATACCTGCGCTGCCCTTCGGCATAAAGGGTATCGAACGCCAACGATGATTTCCCGCTACCGCTGATGCCGGTTATTACTACCAGTTTGTTGCGCGGAAAGGTAACGGTTATGTTTTTCAGGTTGTGCTCGCGGGCACCAATTACTTCAACCTGTTCAACGGGGGTGGGTTGCTGATATTTTTCTTTTGTTGCGCGTGCTCCCATACATGGAATACAAAAGTGAATGATGATTTGTTAGCAGACAACAGAAAGTTTTCCTAACACCAGGGGTCAAGCAACATCGCTTCCAGTAATCGCTTTCAATAATGCAAACCAGTCCTCACGGTTAAGGTTTACGTTAACAGCCAAAGCACATTCCTTTATCCGGCCGGCATTTGTAGTGCCAATAACCGGAAACACGTTAGCGGGATGACGGAGAAGCCAGGCCAGCAGCAACTGACTGATGGTACAGTTGTACTTCAACGCAACCTCCTTCAACTCCGCATTGGCCGGTGGTGATTGCCCCGGGTGCGTAAAATATTTTCCTCCACCCAATGGCGACCAGGCCATGGGTGAAACACGGTGTTTTATTAAGGTATCCACAATACCATTGAACAAGGCTTTGTGGTTAAACAACGAAATTTCTACCTGGTTGGTAACCAACGGGACAAAGCGCTGGAGCATTTCGAATTGGGATGCACTGAAATTTGAAACGCCAAAGTAAAGCACTTTGCCTTGCCGCTTCAATGTACTTAACGCTTCCGCTATTTCCTCGGGATTCATCAGCGGATCGGGACGGTGAATCAGCAATACGTCCAGCCGATCGGTACCCAGGTTTTCCAACGAGTTTTCAACGGAACGCACAATGTGTTCCTTCGAGGTGTCGTAATGCTTAATGTGGTGCTGAGGCCGGTTGGCTGAAACCAGTTTGATGCCGCATTTGGTTATCAATTCCACGCTGTGGCGCAGCGAGGGATTTCTTCTGATAATTTTTCCAAACCGGCTTTCATTAGAATAGTCACCATAAATGTCGGCATGATCGAATGAGGTGATGCCCGCTTCCAGCGCTGCATATACCAACGGCTCCAGGTCCAAAACGTCTAACTTCCAGCGCCATGTTCCGGCAACAATGCGCGATAAGTTTGGTCCTCCTGATGTTAACAATTGTTTCACTAACGGGTAAATTACTTAAACAATTCGTGGCCACATAAACGGCAGGCAAAAGTGAAGGTTAAATCGTTTGCAATCCTGATACTTCTGTTATCTTGGCGGAAATTTTATCCGTATGCAAGCCGAAATCCTTGACTTTGTTAAACGCAAAAACCCCAACGAACCAGAATTTATCCAAGCTGCAGAAGAGGTTATTTTGTCGGTATTGCCCGTGCTGGAAAAACACCCGGAATTTCGCAAACTGAAAATACTGGAGCGCATGCTGGAGCCCGAGCGGCTTATTTCCTTCCGGGTTACCTGGCTGGATGACAAAGGCGAGGTTCAGCTAAACCGCGGTTACCGGGTGCAGATGAACAGCGCCATCGGCCCGTATAAAGGAGGGCTTCGTTTTCATCCTTCGGTTACGCCCAGCGTACTGAAATTTCTTGCCTTCGAACAAATTTTCAAGAATGCCCTTACCGGCATTCCGATGGGTGGTGGCAAGGGGGGTTCCGATTTCGACCCGAAAGGAAAAAGCGAAAATGAGATTATGAAATTTTGCCAGGCGTTTATGAGCGAGCTTAGCCGCCACATCGGGCATCGCCTGGATGTACCCGCTGGCGACATTGGCGTTGGAGGACGCGAAGTGGGTTATATGTTTGGCGCCTACAAAAAAATAAAGAATGAGTTCACTGGTGTGTTTACCGGAAAAGGTATCGGCTGGGGCGGCAGCCTTATCCGCACCGAGGCAACCGGCTATGGCCTGATTTATTTTGCCGAAAACATGCTGCACACTAAAAACGAATCCATCAAGGGAAAAACATGTTTGGTGTCAGGCTCCGGCAACGTGGCCCAGTACGCTATCGAAAAAATTATCCAACTGGGTGGAAAACCCGTTACCGCCTCCGATTCCGATGGATTTATTTACGATGCCGAAGGCATTACGCTGGCCAAACTGGAGTTCATAAAAGATTTGAAAAACAACAGGCGTGGCCGCATTAAAGAATATGCCGAAAAATACAAGGGCGTAGTTTATACACCCCTTGATGCCAAGGCCCCCAGCAACCCGCTGTGGAGCATCAAAGCCGATTGTGCCTTTCCGTGCGCTACACAAAACGAGGTTAACGGCACCGATGCCAGTAACCTGGTGAAAAACGGAGTGAAACTGGTGGGCGAAGGAGCCAATATGCCGGTAACCATTGAGGGAATTAATGTGCTCCTTGATAATGGCATTATGTACTCACCGGGCAAAGCAAGCAATGCCGGAGGGGTGGCCACCTCTGGGCTTGAAATGACCCAAAACTACATGGGCAGCAACTGGACGCGCGAAGAAGTAGATGCCAAACTGCAGGGCATTATGAAAAACATACACGACACCTGCCTTGCTGCAGCCAATGAATACGGCAAGCCCGGCAACTACATGGTGGGTGCCAACATTGCCGGCTTTTTAAAAGTGGCTAACGCCATGAAGGCGCAGGGTGTGGTGTAACGTTTCCTTAAAGTACCCCTTAACTAAGTCCGTACGCTGTGCGGACTTTTTAATTTTCTGATAATCCGTAAAGGTACCTAACGAATTACGGTTGCTTTTGATTTTAAAGTTTTTCTGAGATAGCTTGGTTATAATCCTTTGGCTCCAGGCCCGCATGGCCCCTTGTACTCATCCAGCGCTGTGCCCAATCCGCACATGCCCCTGCCAGGCCAAAGATT
>CAYNIH010000253.1:0-3794 GCA_964397115.1 uncultured Roseivirgaceae bacterium
TACACGGAAGGAGAGGTTAAAGTCAATACCCGACTGGATAAGCATGCGGCCAAGCTGGCCACCGCCAAGTATTCCTATGGTGAAATTGTGTTGAAAAGGCTTGTTCACACGTAAAGACGCAAATTTAGCCAGAAGTTTCCGTTATCCCCTCACAGGAAATACTGCCGCAATATGTTATCGGTTTTCAATCTTTGATTACCTTCAACACATGAAAAAAGGAATACTATTCACTGTTGCCTTGGTGGCTGTTTCCTCCTCCTTACCTGCTCAGGTAATCGGCACCGTTTTTCCATTAATGGAAGCCGAAACGGTTGAAGATAAAAAAGTTGTTCTGCCCGAAGCCGCTAAGGGCAAATACACCTTGCTTGGCCTGGCCTACTCCAAAAAGTCGGAAGATGAACTGAACACCTGGTTTCAGCCGGTCTTTGAAAAGTTTATCCAGAAGAGCAAAGGCTTGTTTGAAGATTTCGGATACGATGTGAACGTGTATTTTGTGCCCATGTTTACCGGAGTTAATGCCGCTGCCACCGGTACCGCTAAACGCAAGGCGCTAAAAAACGTAGACCCACACCTGTTGCCCTACATTTTATTTTACAAAGGGGAACTTAAGCCCTATAAAGATGCGCTTAATTTTGAGAAGAAAGATGTTCCTTACTTTTTTGTGCTCGATAAAGAGGGGAAGATTCTTTATGCCACCAGCGGCAGGTACAGTGTTGCCAAAATGAACGAAGTAGAAAACGTACTCGAATAACTTTCATGGATATCCTTGTCCTTCTTGCATTGGCCATGGCTCCCGGTATTGCCATCGGGATTTATATCTATCTTAAAGATCACCACGAACGGGAGCCCATCGGCTTACTCTTAACCAGTTTTTTGTATGGCGCATTGAGCACCCTGGTAACTTTTGCAATAAGCTGGCCATTGGAATTTATTACTACCCTTAAAGAAGATAGTGTAATCGATCAGTTTACCAATGCGTTTTTCAAGGTTGCCCTGGTAGAGGAGTTCAGCAAATTTGTATTTATCCGGTTTATACTTTACCGAAACAAAAACTTTAACGAACCCTTTGACGGCATTGTGTATGCCACGATGGTCGGCATGGGCTTCGCTACCTCTGAAAACATTTTGTATGTTTTTCATTATGGCATACCCACCGGAGTTCTGCGCATGTTCACTGCGGTGCCCGCTCATGCCTGTTTTGCCGTGTTAATGGGATATTTTCTGGGCAAGGCTAAGTTTACCCATCGCAAAGAATTCTTTTACTCCGTGGTAGCCTTGCTGGTAGCCACCGCTTTTCACGGGGCATACGATTATTTTTGGTTTATTGCCTTTGTTCCGGGCCTTTGGATAGGCGCTGTTATTTCATTAATCGTTGCCCTGGTGCTTAGCAAAAAAGCGATCCGGCTTCACCAGCAATCATCTCCGTTTATTGGCGCGAAATCGTCTACCGATAACTTCACTAAACCATCGGCATGACAAAGCAGGCCTTTTTTTGACCTGGCGATTTAGGAATTTAACTCTATTTCTTCCCCTTCTTTATTGAGAAATTTAAATTCCGTTATCCCCATGGAGGAGTCAACCTCAAGGCGAATCCAACGCTTGTACCTGAAAAACCATTTTACCCGCTGCGAAAAAATTCCTTTGGTAAAATAGGCGTACAAATACGGATGCACCGCAAGTACCAGTTGCCGCTGATTTTGTTTAACCAGCAGGTGTTCCAGCGTTTTCTCAATCTGATCGGAAACTAAAATGGACGCACCGATTTTGCCGGAGCCGCTGCAGGTGGGACACACCTCCTTGGTGGCTATATTCACCTGGGGCCTCACCCGTTCGCGGGTAATCTGCATCAACCCGAATTTGGAAAGCGGAAGCACGGTGGACTTGGCCTTATCCTTTTCCATTTCCTCCTTCATGATTTTGTGAATTAGCTTCTTGTTATCGTGGCTTTTCATGTCAATGAAATCCACCACAATAATTCCGCCCATATCGCGCAACCGCAGTTGGCGGGCAATTTCTTTGGCAGCTTCAATATTCACCGAAAGGGCTGTATTCTCCTGGTTCTCCTCCCGGTTCGATTTATTGCCGCTGTTTACATCAATAACATGAAGGGCCTCGGTATGCTCAATAATCAAATAACCTCCTCCCTTTAAACTTACTGTTTGGCCAAAAGCCGATTTAATTTGTTTTTCAATTCCGTAATGCTCAAAAATCTTTACGCGTCCATTGTAGAGTTTTACAATTTTTTCCTGCTCCGGTGAAATAGTGCGGACATAAGTGCGTATTTCCTCATAGATTTTTTTGTCATCCACATGGATGTTGTCGAACGATTCGTTCAGCAAGTCACGAACCAGGGATGAGGTTTTGTTCAACTCACCGATGAGTTTATCGTTTGGCTGAGCCGTAGGCAGCCGGCTGACACCTTCCTCCCAGGTTTTAACCAGGTTTCGCAGGTCGCGGTCCAGTTCGGCCACTTCAACCCCTTCGGCAACGGTTCGTACAATCACGCCAAAGTTTTCGGGTTTAATTGATTGGATCAGCCGTAGGAGGCGTTTGCGCTCATCGTTGCTGGTAATTTTCTTCGAAACGTTTACGGTATTCGAAAACGGCACGAGCACCAGGTAGCGCCCCGCCAGCGATAGTTCACAGGACAGTCGCGGGCCCTTGGTCGAGATGGGTTCCTTTACAATTTGCACCGGTATAAGCTGGCCTTTGGCCAGTTGCTGGCCTATTTTGCCATGCTTGTCAATGTCCGGTTCAAGCGTAAATTTTTCCAACTTGCCGAAAATCTTCCGGGCGCGCACCAGTTTGGTAAACTTCTGTAACGAACTGAACTGCGGTCCCAAATCCAGGTAATGCAGGAAGGCATCCTTATCATACCCGACATCAATGAAGGCTGCATTTAATCCTTGCACCACTTTTTTAACGGTGCCCAGGTAAATATCACCTACGGTGAATTTGCTGCCTTCAGTTTCCTGATGGAATTCAACAAGAGTTTTATCCCGAAGAAGAGCTATACGACATTCGTCCTGAGCAGTGCTGATAATTAGTTCATTGCTCACAACGTAATGGATTTAAATGGGTATAGTTCTGCAGGGTCTGCCGCACTAAAGCGGCAGCTCCCTGTTTTTTACTTCTTCTTATGCCTGTTTTTTCTCAAGCGCTTCTTGCGCTTGTGGGTGGCCATTTTGTGTTTTTTTCTTTTTTTTCCGCTTGGCATAATTAAAAATGATTTACCCGTGCCACCGGTGGCACGGGACTGTTGTTAATTTATTTTAAGTCGTTCAGATAGGAATCGGCAGTTGCCGTTACTGCCGGGTCCTTATCCAGTGTTTTCACTTTTTCAAACTGCTCGCGGGCCTTTATTTTATCGCCTTTGTTCATGTAGGCAACTCCCAGGAGCAGCAAGCCTTGCACATGGCCTGGGTTAACGGTAATCAACTCCGTTAACCGCTCAATAGCCCTATCGTACTGGCCCGATTGTATGGACAGCATGCCCAGGTTAAACAAGGCTGTTTCATTTTTCGGGTCTTCTGCCAGTACTTCCCTGAGTAGCACAATGCCCTGCATGGGGTTGGCTGACGAGACGTACGTCATGGCCAGTTTTGACTTTACCTCCAGGTTTGCAGGCTGCACCCTGAGCACATTGCCAAAATATTCCTGTGCCTTTTGGGCCAGGCGGCTTTGCTTATCCGGGTCGGTTGCAAAGGTGTACGCCTCATAGAAGGCATTCCCTGCCTTTAACCAACTCTCCGTATTGTTAAAGAACGTGGCGGATCTTTCAGCAAACCAGGCAG
>CAYNIH010000254.1:0-3761 GCA_964397115.1 uncultured Roseivirgaceae bacterium
TTAAAATAACGGCAACTGCCGATGAATCTTTATCGTACACCTTCATCTTCATGTCTTCCATCGGAATGTCGCCAAACTTTATAGGCGATTTTTGACCGGATGCACCGTTCAGCACGAACAGCGTAAGCACCGCGGCAAGCAGTAACTTCATAACGTTGTAGGTTTAGGTTTAGTAAAAAAAGTGAATTGCCGGAGAATTTGCAAAGAAACGTAAGTTTGTCGCTAACTTTAAGAAAAACCTTTTGTGGCAAAAACCAAAACGGTCTTCTTCTGTCAAAACTGTGGGCACGAGTCCTCAAAGTGGATGGGCAAGTGCCCTTCGTGCAACCAGTGGAATACGTTTGCTGAAGAAGTGGTAAAAAAAGAGCCTGCCGGAAAAGCGAATTGGAAAACCGATGACGGACTGAAGCGGCAGGCAAAGCCGATTCCCTTACAGGAAGTGGAAGCCAGACGGGAAATCCGGCTGGTAACACCTGATGCCGAATTGAACCGGGTATTAGGAGGCGGCATTGTGCCAGGGTCGTTAATCCTGATTGGCGGAGAACCCGGCATAGGCAAGTCAACCCTGATGCTGCAACTGGCGCTGCAACTCAGCATGCTTACTGTGCTGTATGTTTCGGGCGAAGAAAGCGAGCAGCAGATTAAAATGCGGGCCGACCGGCTCAGCACTCCGGTACCGCCTAAGGGAGCGGGCAATTGCCATATTTTCACTGAAACCAATACCCAGAATATTTTTCTGGCTATCCGCCAGTTGCAGCCGGATATCGTTATCGTTGATTCCATTCAAACGCTCTACTCCGATTTACTCGATTCAACAGCCGGCAGCATCGGGCAGGTAAGGCAATGTGCCGGTGAACTGATGAAGTTTGCCAAAGAAACCAACACGCCTGTTTTTCTGGTTGGGCATATTACCAAAGACGGCATGCTGGCCGGGCCCAAAGTGCTGGAGCACATGGTGGACACGGTGCTGCAGGTTGAAGGCGACCAGCACCTGGCGTACCGCATTTTGCGCACCACCAAAAACCGGTTTGGGTCCACTTCGGAAATAGGCATTTATGAAATGCAGGGAACTGGCTTGCGCGAAGTTTCTAACCCCTCGGAAATTCTTATTTCACAAAAAGATGCGCCCCTGAGCGGGGCAACCATCGGGGCGACTATCGAAGGCAACCGCCCGCTGCTCATTGAGATCCAGTCGCTGGTTAGCCCGGCTTCGTACGGCACACCCCAGCGAACACCCACCGGTTTTGACCATAAGCGGCTGAACATGCTTCTGGCCGTGTTGGAAAAGCGATGTGGCTTCCGCATGGGCACGCAGGATGTGTTTGTAAACATGGCCGGAGGAATTAAAGTGGAAGATCCGGCCATCGACCTGGCGGTGTGTGTTTCCATTGTTTCTTCGTTTGAGGAGTTGCCCGTACCGGAAAAAACCTGCTTTGCAGCCGAGGTGGGCCTGGGCGGGGAGTTGCGTGCCGTGAATCGCATCGACCAGCGCATTGCCGAAGCTGAGAAACTTGGCTTTACTAAAATTTATATTTCGAAATACAACCAGAAATCAATTGATAACAAATCGCTAACCATAACCGTACGCCCGTTCGGAAAATTAACCGAGGTTTTTCAGGATTTGTTTGGCTGATCGTTGTTTCGCGTCAATCTTTGCGCCCACATTGCTATCCCATGGAAACGTTCTTTACCCAAACGGTTGGTCTGCCCGAAAATTTTTTCAGCTACGTCATCCTGCCGCTGCTCATTTTTATGGCGCGCATCATGGATGTATCCATCAACACCATCCGGATTATTTATGTGCTGGGCGGCCGCAGGTTAACCGCTACCGTGCTCGGTTTTTTTGAATCGTTTATCTGGCTGATGGCCATCCGACAGATTTTTGAGCACATGGACAACTGGGTGTGCTACGTGGCCTACCCGGGCGGGTTTGCCATGGGTATTTTGGTGGGCATGATCATTGAAGAACGCATTGCCTATGGCAAAGTGATTGTGCGGATCATTACCCGAAAGGATGTAACCGAACTGATTGCCTTCATTACCAAAAACCAGTTTCGTTATACCCGCGTAGCCAGCGAAGGGCTTGACGGCCCGGAGAACCTGGTGTTTACCGTGCTGCCCCGCGAAAACCTGGAGGACCTGTTAGCGAAAATGAAAGCGATACTGCCAACCGCGTTTTACACCGTTGAAAAAGTAAACCGCGCAGCCGATACGGGGGCCGTGGTGCAGGAGAGCACCCGCTGGAGCATAGCCAGTTGGCTGAAAGACCGGAGGCGGGTTTAGTGGCGACAACTTCATATTTCAGGAGGTGATTGTAATCCGCCTGAATGAAGCAACAGAACGCTCGTGCCTCGCCTAAACCTGCCCGCCTCTGCCGCATCAAGAACGCCTGCCACCAGCTTCCCTGTATAAACGTGATCCAACGGAAGATTATTTTCTTCCTTCATTTTTTTAATCAACTCACTTAAGGCGGGAGTGATTTTGGCGTACCCGCCAAAATGATAGGCAGTGTGCAACTGCCAGGTTGCGTGAGCTTGACCAGCCCATCTTTCAATTTCGCTCCGTAAAAAGTCTGCCCCCTTCAGCACTGCAAACCCAAGAATCATTTTTTCGGCTGGCAGGCCACGGATTAACCCCGCCAGGGTTCCTCCGGTGCCCACGGCACAACACAGGTAATCGAATTGATAATTCAGGTTGAGCATTTTGGCAAACTCCGCTACGCCTTGTACGGCCAAAGCATTTGTGCCGCCTTCAGGTATCAGGTAGAAATCGCCAAACCGGTTGTGGAGGTGATCAATAAATCCAGGCTCCTGCTTCTTCCGGTACATGGCCCGCGAAACATAATGCAGGTGCATCCCCCGGCTTTTGGCGAAATTGAGGGTGGGGTTTAGCGGCAAGGTTTCTTCACCCCGGATGATGCCGATGCTTTCCATGCCCAGTTCGCTGGCCGCAGCGGCAGAAGCATACACGTGGTTTGAGTACGCCCCGCCAAAAGTGAGCAGGGTTTTCTTTCCGAGTCGCTGGGCTTCCACCAGGTTGTGCTTCAGTTTCCACCACTTGTTACCCGAAACGTAAGGATGATTCAGGTCTTCACGCTTCACTAAAACCTGCACACCGGCTCTGTCGAATACCGGATCGCGAATCTTCTGTACGGGCGTGGGGGTATAGCGCAACATCTGACAGCTTGTGTCCGCTAAAGTACGCATTGCTTTCCGCTGTTGTGATAAGGCAATACCTTGTAACATGATGCCGGAGTATTTCAAAGGGAGGGGCGCTCAGGTAAAAACCGGGAACCGGTTTCTAAAGGCACAGTATGTTACCGATCATATTGAAGGGCTTGATGAACCGTTGTTCTCTTCAACCAAAACACAACTCTTTTTTGAACAGCCCAAAACAATCGTGAACAAAGTAAACAGTCCTGATTTGGGTATGGCCTGGTCACTTAATCCCTACCAGGGCTGCGAGCACGGGTGTGTGTACTGCTATGCCCGCAACACGCATGAGTACTATGGGTTTAGCGCAGGACTTGATTTTGAAAGCCGGATTATGGTGAAGCACAATGCCCCACAGTTGCTGGAAAGGTTTCTACTTCAACCCGGTTGGCAGGCAGTGCCCATCAGCGTATCGGGCAATACCGACTGCTACCAGCCTGTTGAGCGCAAACTGGAAATTACCCGAGGCCTGCTAAAAGTCTTTGCCCGCTACCGGCATCCGGTTGGATTAATCACCAAAAACAGCCTTATCCTGCGCGACCTTGATCT
>CAYNIH010000255.1:0-3729 GCA_964397115.1 uncultured Roseivirgaceae bacterium
CTCAAAGTTTGTCTCAAAGTCGGGTAGAAGTAGGGGAATTATACCCGTCACGTTATTTAAGAAAAACATGTTGCCTGGACCGCAATATGATTGATTCGGTTTTGCTGTTATTAGAGGGACAAACAGACAGCACCCTGAAATTTTCTTGGTACAACAACCTATCCAAACTTTATCATTTTTGTGCACATGATTCAGCGTTGTACTTTAGTCAGTTGGCGCATAAGTTGGCGGTTCAATTGAATGATCAAAAAAGTGTTTTCCAATCGCTTTTGTCGACAGCAAATTATTATGGCACCCAGGGGACCAACGATTTTGAAGAATCACTAAAGTATTATATAGAAGCCGCAACAGTAGCAGAAAGGAGCAAACTCGTTGAAGAGCGTCAAGAAGCATACAGCTGTATATTGAATTTATATTTCTATATGGGTGACTTCCCTAGCGCAATGATGCTGTCAACAAGGGCATTGGCAATGGCGGAGCAGGAAGGCGACTACTCAAAAATTGCTTACTATAACAATTTATTGGGATTTATTTATCTCAGGCAAGGCCATGCGGAGGAGTCAAGAAAATTTTATCAACGCTACCTTGAAAATGCCTCAGTTGCGCACGACAGTGTGATGATTATAGATGCTATTACCGGATTGTCTGAAGTTTTCCTATTCGAAAATAAACCAGAGGCAGCAATACCGGGCTTACACAAGGCATATGCTTTTTATAGCAGAAAGCTTAAAACCGGGAGTTTGTTAAAGAAGGATCGGATTCCCTACACACAGTTTGCTTTGGCAAAGGCATACAGGGAACTGGGTAGTTACGAAACGGCATTGCAGTATTGCCTTCAGGGATTTGAACAGGCACAACAAATGGAGTTTAACTTGTATGACGTAGCCAACTACTTTATTATCATCGGGGAAATATTCGAAAACCTCGATCGCCTTGACGAGGCCGTTAATTCGTTTCATCAGGGTCTAACTATCTCAACCCGGATAAAACACGCTGAAAATGTCCGCGATGCCTTTCAGGCGCTATCACGCATTTATGCCAGGCAAAAGAGGTATGACAGTGCATTTCAATACGGACAACTGTTTAACGTTATGAAGGACTCTATCGTAAACGTGCACACCAGAAGGGAAATTGAGCGGATCAAATCCGAATATGATATTGCAAAAAAGAACCAGGAGATACTTCGGCAAGAAGAACTACATGAGGCCGAAATGGCTCGAAAGAATTTAGTTACCATTGGTGTGGTAATTTTTTTCTCCCTTGTAGTAATTATCATTGTGCTGATGTACAATCGTTATCGGTTAAAAGAACGTGCAACGTTTCAAAGAGAACTCAATACGAAGCAAAATGAAATGTTTAATATTCTTACCACCAGTTTGGACAAGGAACGGAAGCGAATTGCTCAGGATATTCATGATCAGGTCGGGTCTGTACTCTCGGCCGCTAAACTCCAGTTGTCCGGATTGGAAGAATTGAGGGGGCAGCTGACAGATGATCAGAAAAAGAAATATGGTATGGCCATAGCGCTCATGGATCAGGTGGCTGATGAGCTACGAAATATTTCACACAACCTTATGCCTGCTGCACTTTCGCAACTGGGCCTGGTGGCGGCACTACGAGGGTTAATTGATACCATCTCGGAATTAGCGCGCCCGGCCATAAATTTAACGGTACATGGTTTCGAAAATCGAATAGACGAACCAACAGAAATCCATATTTATCCAATGGTACTTGAACTCTTAAACAATGTTCTCAAACACGCGGGCGCAACAACGGCAACAGTGCAGTTAATCCGGTATCCCGGCCATGTTCACATTTCCGTAGAGGATAATGGAAGGGGATTTGATGCAAAAAAAGCAAATTTTAGCCAAAACGGAATAGGATTGCGTAGCCTGATATCACGTGTTGAATTTTTAAAGGGAACGATACATATTGACTCTCATACTGAAAAGGGAACAATTGTTATGATTGATATACCGGTTAATACCTGATACCTGGCTTATTGCGAAGCCTGCAAAAACATTAAATTTGTCAAGCGCCCCAAAAGGCATCTATCATGTCCGTTAAACTTCTTATAGTCGATGACCACCAATTGTTCCTCGATGGTATTGTTTCTTTGTTGCAAACCGAGAGCAGGTTTCAGATCGATATAGCCCTTGATGGTTACGAGGCACTGGAGAAAACAAAGACAACAAGTTATGACGTGTGCCTGCTTGACATTGGAATGCCAAAACTTGACGGGATTTCAACGGTGCGCAAACTTTCTGAAACACGCACCTCTGTTAAAATCATTATCCTTTCAACCTACAACGACAAGGAAATTGTTTTGGAAATGACGAAGTGCGGTGTTGCCGGCTACTTGCTTAAAAACTGTACAAAAGGGGAGTTACTTCAGGCAATAGACAGGGTAGTGCAGGGCGGTAGGTACTTTAGTGAGGAGATAAACACTACCCTTGTGAATCAACTTACTTCCTACCGGAATCAGAGCAATTTAACCAGTGAAGCCATATTAACTCCCCGGGAAATCGAAATTGTAAACTTGCTGGCCAAAGAATACACGAACGACAGAATTGCAAAGGCACTAAACATCAGTTTTCGTACGGTAGAAACACATCGGAAAAATATTATGCAGAAAACAAACTCTCATAACCTGGCGGGGTTGTTGAGGTTTGCCTATGAGCACAGGCTTATTTAGAATTTAGAGCCCATCTCAAAAATACCTTTTGTGAATTTTCTGCACCTTTTGATCATTCTGTACCGTTGACTTTTTGCCCAAACAGCCTCCAGTATGGCCTGCAAAGGCCGCCTCGCCTAATTACCAACTACTAGAAAATTCCCTTTAAATCTACTTTGAGAGGGGCTTTGGTTAATTCTTACCGGCAACCGGTGAATTAAGGACTTTTTTGTCAACGGTCAGGGCAGAGAAACTGTTGCGGTTGACTGGAATGAGCCCTATGCCTCTGCCGGATGCGAAGAAATACCGATTATTTGGTATTGATTACCCGGGGAGGCTCTTCTACCTTGACGTGACATTTTTATTCAAATTTATGCGTTCAACCTACGTGCTTATTGCCATACTTATCGTCAGACCGCTTGCCGCAAAAGCCCAGTTGTCCATCGGTTTTAACGTTGGCGCGGCCAGTGTCATTAATACCGAACAGGATGACTATGCCCTCAGCTCGCAATGGCCTGAATCAAACGGCACTGACTCTAACAATATCTCCTTCTTTAAGGATGGTAAAGGAACGGTAATCCATGCATTTGCAGGATGGGAGCTATCGCCACGCCTTGTAATAACCATGAATTACCGGGCTATGAATTTGCAAATGGACGAGTCGAAACGTGAAGTCAAAATATCCACCGTTGGTATCGGCACCAGGCTTAATTTTCGGTCGAGTGAAGAAAAAGTAATACCCTACCTTCAGGCAGAGTACAAATTTTTGCACAACACACGACTCAGGCAGGAGCAGGCCACTTACAACAGCCAAACCCAACCAGAAATAGATGAGAAACTCAAAGGGGGCTTGGCAATAGGAATTGACGCAGGGGCAGAGATTTCCTTGGCCAGGGCGCTATACCTGAATTTTCAGGTCGGCTTTCATGGTGGGAAATGGGTATCAACTGATGATGAGACAAGAATGATCGAAGACCATCCCTATCAGGGAATCAACATCCGGCAACCCTCTGGAGTTGACAATGGATACAGTGCCCTTCTTTTTACCGGAGGAT
>CAYNIH010000256.1:0-3709 GCA_964397115.1 uncultured Roseivirgaceae bacterium
ATACGAAGCGCCTTATAGTTGATTTTTTTTTCTTACGGCTAATCCAGAAAGTCAATATCAACGTTAAGCGGGTAGCGCATCAGGTAGCGCAGCGCTTGCTTTACGGTGAGTTCTTCAAACAGTACCTGATACAGTGTGTTGGTGATGGGTGCCCGAACCCGGTAATAGTCGGCACATTTTTTTGCGATGCGTACAGTGTTCACCCCCTCGGCTACTTCATCCATGCTATCCAGTATTTCCTTCAGGGTCATGCCCTGGGCCAGTTTGTAACCCACCTGGAAGTTGCGGCTAAGTTCACTGTTGCTGGTGGTTACCAAATCGCCAATACCGGCAAGTCCGAGGAAGGCCTTGGTGTTTCCACCAAGTGCGCGCCCGAGGTGAATCATTTCTACCGCGCCCCGGCTGATGAGCAGCCCGCGGGCATTTTCGCCATAGCCCATACCATGCAATGCACCTGAGGCAATCGCAATGATATTTTTCAATACCCCGGCCAGTTCAACCCCCACCAGGTCATTATTGCCGTACACCTGGAAGCGGTCATTGCGAAGCAGGCGTTTGCCGATGCTGATGACTTCGTTAAAATGACTGGCGATAACGGTGGCCGCGGGGTGGCCAGCGGCAAGTTCCTTTGAGAGGTTTGGCCCCGCCAGGCAGCCCATACGCACCACCACACTTTCTTCGCGAATGACCTCACTCATGGTTTTCACCTGGCTGCGGTTAAGTTTGGTAACCGATTCGATAGTATGGCCTTTAGGCAAAACGATATCAAAGCCTTTAGTGCCATGAATCAGGATGTGGTAAGGATGCAAGTAGGGCGACAACTGGCGCATCATGTTGCGGAAGTGGGAGGAGGGAACAATGGGGAACAGGATATCGCACTGGTTGGCCAGTTGCTTCAAATCGTTTATCGGAGTAATGTTTTTTTTCATTTTATGACCCCGGTTTTCGCGTTTTTTCAGGATACGCTCAATGGTTTTTTCATCCCGGGCGTAGAGCAATACGTTTCGCTGGCGTGCCAGTAAGTTGGCAACTGCACTTCCGAAGTTACCCGCACCAATAACGCCAACCGGTTTTTCTTCAGATAACTTTTTCAAGGTCATAGCCGGTAAGGCGGTTGTGGTAATAATAAAGGAGGGAAAAATCCTGGGTAATGATGTTGCCTTCTTTATTAAAAAGCAGCGGGCGGTTCAGGTGGAAAATCCCCACGTTCTCCATACCGTGTTTTATTACGAGGTCTATTTTTCCTTTCAGGTGGGTGGCGTGATTTACTTTGCCTTGCTCTTTGAGGCGGTAAATCTGTTTGCGTACCCGCTTGCAGGATTTGCGGAATTCGGCATACTCAATAACCTGGTCTTCTTCGGGCAACCGAAGCAATCCGAACAAGTCAAGTTTAGGGTATTTCTTTTGCCAGAGTTCAAAAGCCACAAAGGCCACCAGGTGGCTGGCGAAGACACGATTAATCCGGTGGTACTCTGCCACAATCCGCTGGCTGAGCATTCGGGTGTATTCGTCTTCGCGCTGTTTATCAATGGTAATGTAGCCGTTTGATAAAAAGTAGTCGCGGGTTCTTATTACCCGACCCTGGGCATCCAGGCTTTCGCCCTCATCATTCACATAATTACCCATAACATCCATTCCGCGACCGATGGATACGGATATGTTCGATCCTTTTCCGAAAAATTTTATCAGGAACCGGATCAACTGAAAACTTCCGTACTTGTCCTGCTCGGGTAAATACCTGTCCTGGCCTTTTACGGAGAGGTAATCTTCAATCAGGTCGGGAGCCTCCAGCACGAAGTGATAGTTAAGGGTAACGGGCACAACAAAAATTTTACGAGGCTCCTCGTCTTCTGGCGTATTCAGGTAAATGTTCCGCTGGGCTTCAATGGTAGTGGAGAGCAATCCGAGTTTAAGTGTTTTTTCAATGGCGCCCGAGCGGGATCGGGTGCCACCGGGAAAGAACAGGCTGTGGGCTCCCTTTTGAATGGCCAGGCTTGAGTACATCTTCAGGGTTTCCAGGTAAGGCAGGTTTTTCTTTCTCCGGTCCACTTTGTAGGCCCCGAGGCTGTTCATGAAGTAGGCAAAGATTTTAATGTTGAACAGGTTTAGTCCGGCTCCGTAAATAAAGGCGGGCAAGCCAAGCGCATGGATAACCCAGCCGATTAAAATCGAGTCGAGGTTACTGAAGTGGGTGGGCACCATGACGATGGTACCCAGGCGGGCCAGTTTGCGCAGTTGTTTCACCTTGCCGACAATCTGAATTTTATCGCGAAGCGTGTACTTGTTCCTGAAGATGGCCCCGAATTTTTTTACCCGGGCTGCATTGAGCAGGCGGTTAAACCAAAAGGTGGTAATGCTGCGGGCCAGCCGGTACGAACTGGGCTTAAAGTTGCCGGCAATTTCGTTTGCATAGCGGGAAACAATGCGCTGCAGCAGGGTGTATTCTGCTCCGGAGCTGTCATCGGGTTTGTTGGCGAGTTCAACCAACTGTTCTTTTATAGATGCCCAGAACCGCTGTTCATCGGGCGGATCAACCCGCCAGCGATTGCGCTTCATCCGTTGCTGTTCGCGGTAAACAGTGGCCTCCAGGTCGTCAAGCAGTTGTTTCCTGTGCGGCCTTAGCTGCTTAATGCGCTCAACGGATTTTTGAGCAACTTCTTCAATAAATTCCTTGCGGTTTCTGCTTAACTGGTACACCGGCCAGTCGGGGATACCCTCAAGAATCGGACGGTACTTTTTGTTTTTGTTTTTCTTTTCTAAAACTTCCACAGGGGCAAAATACTATAAAATATTTCTTCCCAACAGGCCTACCGTCAGGAAAGGCGTTCTATTGTCCTGATCCAGGCGGCTTCCATGTTGTCGAATAGAGCCAGCGCCTCGCTGATGAACGCATCGTTAACCAGTTGATAAAGGTGAGCCTCAGATTCGATATCGAGTTGGTTTACTTTAAACGTTTGTTCGAGTGGGCCTTTTTCCAGTTTTATCAGGTACCGGTTGTTCCAGTTAAAAAGGGTAACCTTGCAATTCGGATGGGGTACTTCGCCAATGATGCGCATAGTTTTTGGGGTAAGTAATCAAACAAGTTAATAATTTGCAGGTTTAATTAAACGGAAAGTTCATGCTGCTGAATTTTGATGATCCGCATGGGCAATATTGTCCCAGTGCCTTAACCGATTGTTCGACTGGCTGGGCATTGGGATCGTTAAAACAAGAAAAAAACGCGGCAAAATCAGATAAACGGAAATTTTTAAAATATAATCAGGTAGTGATTCGTTAATTAGGCGAATTTTTTCCATCCGGCTAAGGGTTTTATATTGTGACGCCATTGAAAACCATGATCAAGCAACCGAGAAGAGGCGTTTGGAGTAGAAGTAATCAGTTTATCCTGGTTAGTTTCTGGGTATTGCAATTAGCTGTTTCATTTTCAGCCATGGCCACACACCTGAGGGCCGGACAAATTACTGTGCGGAAACTTACCCCAAACTGTGGTGACCTGCGCTATGAAATAACCGTTCGCGTTTATACTAACTCGGGGTCACCGGTTTTGTTTGGCGGGGAGCAGGATATTCTTGATTTTGGGGACGGAAATTTTATCCTGGTACCCGAAACACCCAATACCCTGTTACCCGAATTCGGCCCCAACATCGCTACGGCCTCATTCACCTATGTCTATACCTACAGTAGTCCGGGAACTTACATCATTTCTTAT
>CAYNIH010000257.1:0-3708 GCA_964397115.1 uncultured Roseivirgaceae bacterium
CGTTTATGATTTGAACGCGGTGAACCGTGTAGCCAATAGCCTTATACAATTCACTTACACTCCACCCTAAAAAATTGTTTCGCAAATGCCCAAGGTGTAGTGGCTTGTTGGTATTGGGTGATGAGTATTCAATCATGATTTCCTTACCGGAAGGCGGCAGAAATCCAAAATTTTTATCGGTGTAAACAGCCTGTAGGGTGTTAATCCAGGCCCCGTTTTTGAGCACGATATTTAAAAAACCTTTTACCACATTGTACCGCGAAACCACCGAAGTTTGGTTAAGCAGGTATTCGCCAATAAGCCTGGCGGTTTCTTCCGGATTTTTCCTTGAAATTTTTGTTAACGGAAAACATACCAGCGTATGCGAACCTTCAAACCCCGGGTTGGTGGGCTGGAGCTGAAGTTGATCAATCGGTTGATTGAAAAGCTCCTGAACAGCACGTTGTATTTCGGAACGCAGCGTTTGATCGGGATTCATGGGGAGACGTTAGTAATAAGACATAAGTAGCAAAACATGAGTAGCAAGATGCAGTTAAATGTCAGGCTTTGCTATCAACGTATTGTGTCTGAACTATTACATATCAAGAACATAAGCAAAAATCAGCGGAGCTACGATGGTGGCATCCGACTCGATGATATACTTAGGTGTTTGGATACTCAGTTTGCCCCAGGTAATTTTTTCATTCGGAACAGCGCCTGAGTATGAACCATACGATGTTGTTGAATCGCTTATCTGGCAGAAGTAACTCCAGAAGGGCACGCCTTCGCGCTCCAGGTCCTGGTGCAGCATGGGCACCACGCAGATGGGGAAATCGCCCGCGATGCCACCGCCAATCTGGAAGAACCCGATCCCTTCGGTGCCGGCATTCTGCGTGTACCAATCGGCCAGCCACACCATGTATTCGATACCGCTTTTCATGGTAGAGGGCTTCAACTCGCCTGTTACGCAGTAGGAGGCGAAAATGTTACCCATAGTAGAGTCTTCCCATCCCGGAACAACCATCGGCAAATTCTTTTCTGCCGCGGCAATCATCCATGAATTTTTCGGATCGATTTCATAATACTGTTTCAGGTCACCGCTGTTCAACATGCGGTACATGAACTCGTGCGGGAACAGCCGCTCGCCCTTGTCTTCCGCATCTTTCCACACCTTAAATAAGTGGGCTTGTAGTCTCCGGAAGGCTTCTTCCTCCGGAATGCAGGTATCCGTTACCCGGTTTAAATGGTTTTGCAGCAGATCCCATTCCTGCTCGGGTGTCAAATCGCGGTAGTTGGGTATGCGCCTGTAATGCGAGTGCGCCACCAGGTTCATGATGTCCTCTTCCAGGTTGGCGCCTGTGCAGGAAATAATGTGCACCTTATTCTGGCGGATCATCTCGGCAAAGCTGATTCCGAGTTCACCCGTGCTCATGGCACCGGCAAGGGTTACCATCATTTTTTTTCCTTCTACAATGTGTTTCTTATAGCCTTTGGCGGCATCCACCAATGCAGCTGCGTTAAAGTGGAGGTAATGCGTTTCGATAAAATCAGAAATGGGTCGCTGGCTCATGGTTAACAGTTTTCTCGTTTAAGCGGGGCGAAATTAACGATTCTTGAGGAAAAAGCAGGCCACTTCCCGTTGCATTCCGGTTAATTTAACCTGGTTCCTTTAATTTCGAATGCCAAATAATCATGGCATTTTTTTTTTGATTATCTACCGAATGAAATTCCACCGCATCACCAAGCCGATAATGATTAAACATTTGAACAGGAACCTGGAATTTTCGCTCCCCGATATGGATGAAATAGTTGCGATTTCGCGACTTTCCGGAACCGAACGGAGTCGTAGTAGTGAAGTGCGCGGAAATCACTCCACGGGTAACGAGTTTGATGTCCTTTTTCAAAATTTCGTTTTGTGATTTCAACAGGTAATTCCGAATGGGATAAATTAATGCGAGGATAACCACTCCGGTTACAGAAAGCACTAATTGGAAGGATACCAGAAAAGCAATACCGATAACGCCAATAACTGCCGATGCAATGAAAAAAGTTTTTCTGAACCGCCTTTTAATAAATCTCCGATCGGCATCCGTCAGCGGTTCTTCCCGGTTGATTTGTAAATCTGGCTTACTGAAATTCACGGGCATTACCGATTCATTCAACAGTAACAGGACGTTCAATAATTGCTTTGGCAGTGGCCTCCAGAATTTCAAATGCATTTTCAGCCATTTGATTCTGGCTGTCGAGCGTTGGGTTTACTTCCACAATTTCCCAGGCTACTAATTTCGGACTTTTAGCCAACTCCACATTAAGTATTTTAGCCTCATCAACTGCCAATCCGTTTGGCACGGGTGTGCCTGTTCCGGTTGATATGCGGCTGTCGAGGCTATCCACATCAAACGATACATAAATGAGATCGCAGTGATCGAGCATCTGCAAGACCCTGGCGGCAATAACCGAGGCACTAAATTTTTTCACCTCTTCGGTTTCGATAAAGTTAATGTTGTACTTATTGATTAAATAGTTCTCGGGCTTTTCCAAATCGCGCACGGCAACGTACACAATGTCCTCCGGATAAATTTTAGGGCCGGGCATGCCTACATTTTTAATCTGCTCCCAGTACTCCAGCGTTTCACCGCGCGGGTCATTCACCTTGCACTCCAGGTTATCAATGCCGCAGGCCATGGCCAGCGGCATACCGTGCATGTTACCCGATGGCGTTGTAAACGGGGTGTGGATATCGGCATGGGCATCAATCCACACTACTCCCAGCCGCGCACTCGGGTTGGCTTTTTTTATGCCGGCAATGGTTCCATAAGCGGTACTGTGATCACCGGCCATGATCAGCGGAAAGTAATCGTCCCAAAGCGTTTCGTACACCTCCAGGCACACCCGCTCTTCCATAATCATCACGCCATCAATAAACTTGGCATAGGCATGCTTGGCTCCGTCAAACAGTAATTCATTTACATGCTCCACCTCTACAGATTCATGTTGCTTGAAAAAATCAGACTTCAGGTCGAGGCTGGCTATTTTCATTGCCTCCACCCCCAAGCTGGCCCCACGGGTGCCGGCACCGATTTCTGACTTTACCTCTATGATTTTTATTTCTTTCACAATAACTTAATTAGTACTAATGAACCACTTCACTTCAAGACAATACAAAACAATTGTTCCGGGTTGCCTTAGAAATCAGGCAACGGGTTCAGCCCCTGATAAATCCGGGCGAAAAAGAGGTTTTGTATACAGATTACCATTCAGTACAAGCATTGCAAAGATGGTGAATTTATGGCAATATTGCACTCCTTTTTTAACGGGCTGACGGACAGTTCGTGCCAGGGTAGCGAACCCCGGCAGGGATAGGAAAAGAGCCAGAAACAGCAACGAATTACCAACAACCGACAACGAATAACGATCATGAAGAGTTACCGCGAATTGATTGAACAAACCTTTGAGTTCCCGCAAAAGGAATTTAAAGTGCGCGACAATGAGTTGTTATTCAACGATGTGCCCCTAACGGAAATCATCCGGCAGTACGGCACACCGCTTAAACTCACCTACCTTCCGCGCATCAGTGAAAACATCCGGTTTGCACAGGCTACCTTTAACAACGCCATCGAAAAATTCAAATACAACGGCACCTATACCTATTGCTACTGCACCAAGTCATCGCATTTTTCTTTTGTTTTGGAAGAAGCCCTGAAAAACAACGTTCATATTGAAACTTCT
>CAYNIH010000258.1:0-3698 GCA_964397115.1 uncultured Roseivirgaceae bacterium
CCGATGTTAAGCACCTTCGGTATTTTTTTCCATCGCTGGAACCAGGGGTGCTCAATGATATCGAATATCAGGTCGCTCCTTATCCGGATGAATCCGTACACCGGGTCGTTGATGATTTTCTTCTTATTCAAGAATTTCGAATCAGGTAACAGATGAGTAACTTCGTGCAAATAGTTGACAGATGCAAAGATATAGCATTTTGTGGGCCGATGATGAAATTGAATTGCTGAAACCGCACATCCTGTTTCTTGAACAACGCGGCTACGATATTACCCCCGTGAACAACGGTTCGGATGCGGTGGAGTTGTGCGAGGCAAAACATTTCGATGTGGTGTTTCTGGATGAGCACATGCCCGGCTTGTCGGGCCTTGAAGCCCTCAGCCAGATAAAAGCAAGTAAGCCTAATGTGCCGGTGGTCATGATCACTAAAAATGAGGAGGAACACATTATGGAAGAGGCCATCGGCTCAAAAATTGCCGATTACCTGATTAAGCCGCTGAATCCAAGCCAGATATTACTGGCGGTAAAGAAAATCCTCGATAACAAGCGTCTGGTTATCGAAAAAACAAACCTGAGTTATCAGCAGGAGTTTCGTAAAATCAGCATGGCCTTTATGGACGATATGAACCATGAGGCGTGGGCTGAAATTTACAAGAAGTTAGTGCATTGGGAACTTCAGCTCGAGCAGGATGATAACCGCGATATGGCCGAGGTGCTTGAATCACAGAAAGCCGAAGCGAATGCCGGCTTTGCTAAGTTCGTCATCCGTAATTATGAAAGATGGCTCAACGATCCGAATGCCGATAAACCGCTGTTGTCGCACCAACTGATGAAGCGTAAGGTTTTTCCGGAAATTAATAAAGGCATACCGGTTTTTGTTATTCTGATTGATAACCTGCGGCTGGATCAGTGGAAAACCATCGAACCGGTGGTGACTGAGTATTTTTCAATAACCAGTGAAGGCACCTATTACTCCATCTTGCCAACAACCACCGCCTATTCGCGAAATGCCATCTTCTCGGGAATGTTGCCTTCCGAAATGGCCAAAAGTCATCCTGAAATCTGGGTGGGAGAAGATGAGGAGGAAGGTAAAAATAATTTTGAGGATGAATTCCTGGAAAAGCAGTTGCGCAGGAATAACCTCAACGTAAAACATTCCTATCATAAAATCAAAAACCTGGACGAAGGAAAAAACCTGGCCGACTCGGTAACCAACCTTTTTAAAAACGACCTGAATGTTATTGTGTACAACTTTGTTGACATGCTTTCGCATGCCCGTACGGACATGGCCATGATACGCGAACTGGCGCCTGATGAATCGGCTTACCGCTCTATAACCAAATCGTGGTTTCTCCATTCACCGTTGTTCGATATTCTGAAAAAGATTGCCGAGAAACCGGCACGCATTATCATTACCACCGATCACGGAACCATCCGGGTGAAACGTCCCTTCCGGATTGTGGGTGACCGCAGCGTGAATACAAACCTGCGATACAAGCAAGGGAAGAACCTCGGTTTTGAAGGTGATAAAATTATGCATGCGGCAAAACCCGAGCGCCTGTACCTGCCAAAGGTTAATGTATCCACTTCGTACGTGTTCGCCATTGAAGATCAGTTTTTTGCCTATCCCAACAACTATAATTACTACGTTAATTTCTACAAAGACACCTTTCAGCATGGCGGGGTAAGCATGGAGGAGATGATAATCCCCATTATTTTCTTAAATTCGAAAAATGCTGCCGGATAAAAGTTCCCATGGTGTTCAATAACGTAACCTTGGCGGATTTGGAACGGATAGCAGAATCGGTGCTGAAGGTTGCCGGAACGAACAGGGCTTTTGCCGTTTTTGGTGAAATGGGAGCCGGCAAAACAACTTTTATCAAAGCGATAGGGAAAGTTGCCGGTGTTACCGATTCAATGAGCAGTCCTACGTTTTCGATTATTAATGAATACAAGAAAAACGATGGGGGGCGGTTGCTGCATTTTGATTTTTACCGGATAGTATCGGAGGCCGAAGCAGCTGATATCGGTGTGGAGGAGTATTTCGATTCGGGCGATTATTGTTTGGTAGAGTGGCCCGAACGGATACCATCGCTGCTTCCGCGGGAGTATGTTGGCATTATCATTACCATTCAGCCGGATAACCAGCGTCAAATAGAAATAGTGATTCATGGCAGAGAAAAAAAAGAGCGGATTTGAAACCCTGGCGCAAGCTGGTCTGGCCACCCAGGAGCAAATGCTTGCCGTAAAAAAGAAAAAGGGGACCTTCTTTCTGGGACTACCCAGGGAGATTTCCCTCCAGGAGAACCGCATTACGCTTACTCCGGATGCGGTAGCATTACTGGTGAATAATGGTCATCAGGTATGGGTTGAAACCAAAGCAGGTGCCGGCTCAAAGTTTTCAGATCAGCAATACAGCGAAGCCGGGGCAACCATTGTGTACTCACCCCAGGAAGTTTACAAAGCCGATATTATCCTTAAAATTGAACCACCCACCCTGGAGGAGACGGAATACCTTCGCCCGGGGCAAACGCTTATCTCGGCTATTCAGTTGGGTCATCTTCAGCAGGAATACATTCAGGCCCTGCTCAAGAAAAAAGTAACTGCTCTGGCTTTTGAGTTTATCGAAGATAAAGTGGGTGGCATGCCCATCATCCGGGCGATGAGCGAAATTGCAGGAAGTTCGGTGATGCTCATTGCGGCCGAATACCTGAGCACGGCCAACAACGGCAAGGGGGTAATACTTGGCGGCATTACGGGGGTGCCGCCCACCAAGGTGGTAATTATCGGGGCGGGGACAGTAGCCGAATATTCTGCACGCGCGGCCCTGGGCATGGGCGCTGATGTGCAGATTTTTGATAACCATTTGTATAAACTCAGGCGCATTAAACATCTCCTGGGGCAACAGGTTTACACTTCTACCATCGATACGCTTACCTTAAGCGAGTCGCTGCGCACGGCCGATGTGGTGATAGGTGCCCTGCGCGCAGAAAAGGGCCGGGCCAGAATTGTTGTTACCGAAGAGATGGTGAGTAAAATGAAACCCGACTCGCTGATCATTGATTTGAGCATTGACCAGGGCGGATGCGTTGAAACTTCGGAGATAACTACGTTGAAGAAACCCGTTTTCCGCAAGTACGATGTTATTCACTACTGTGTTCCGAATGTTGCTTCACGGGTAGCCCACACGGCTGCAACCGCGCTCAGCAATATTTTTACACCCACCATTTTACGCGCTGCCGAAGAAGGTGGGGTAGAGCAGATGATCTTTTCGAGTAAATGGTTTATGAAAGGGGTTTATACCTATAAAGGCAATTTGACCAACGAGGCCGTTGGCCGTAAATTCAACATGAAATACCGGAATATTGAGTTGCTGCTTGCGGCAAGGTTTTAATATTGTTGTAAGTAAGTCGATTACAATAAATTTCACTAACGAATTGATGATACCCGATTACCAATCAATAATGTTACCACTACTCCGAAAAGTTTCGGACAAAGCAGAACATAAATTTCGTGATATTATTGAAAGTCTTGCAAAACAATTCGTATTGTCGGATGAGGAGAGGAAAGAATTGCTACCCAGTGGGGTACAGCCTGTATTCGATAATAGGGTTGGTTGGGCGAAGACTTATTTAAAAAAAGCTGGTTTAATAGATACACCAAAGAGAGCGACTGTAACAATAACTACTCGAGGGCTT
>CAYNIH010000259.1:0-3696 GCA_964397115.1 uncultured Roseivirgaceae bacterium
CTTTACCATCGGTATAACGGGGGGCAGCGGCTCAGGTAAAACCTACTTTTTAACCCACCTGGCAAATCGGTTTACCGATTCGGAACTTTGCCTGCTTTCGCAGGACAATTATTACCACCCGCGTGAACACCAAAAAACGGATGAACGTGGAGTAAAAAATTTTGATCTTCCCGAAGCCATTGATCATGTTCAACTTGTGGCCGATATCAACAAACTGAAGCGTGGCGAAGTGCTTACCAAAAGGGAATATACCTATAACAATCCGGGTGTTGAACCGAAAACCCTTGTGTTTAAACCGGCCCCCATCCTGGTAATTGAAGGCCTGTTTGTTCAGTATTTTGATGACATCGCCCGTGAACTGGATTTGAAAGTGTTTATTGAAGCAAAAGATTATGTAAAACTCAGCCGGAGAATTCAGCGCGATAATGAACAACGCGGCTACGGACTGGACGATGTGCTGTACCGCTACCACCACCACGTGATGCCGGTTTACGAAAAACTTATCGAGCCCCTGAAACACCAGGCCGATATCGTGATCCCCAATAATCAGCATTTTGACCGAGCCCTTGAAGTGCTTTCGTTGGCGATAAAGGCCAAATTGGCTGGAATCAAGTAAATTTAGGCCGTTTTTGCCGGCTTCTTCCAGATTCAAAGCAATTTTCTACTTTTGTAGCCCATGAAAAAAGCGCTTACCCGCAAACGCACAATTGCCCTGATAACCGGGGTGGGAGTGGCTCTTGCCATTATGGTAAGCCAGCTTTTCTTTTTTGAGATGTCCGGCCGTTCTGAAAACCCGGCTGATACCGAACAGCCGGAGGGTGCAACCGTTATCTCCATGCCCTCGGTTACCCTTCCGTCTCCTTCTTCGGCTGTCGAAACCAACCAGGGGTTTTCGTTCATTCAGGAAATTCTCTTTGATGACCCTGAGCAGCAATCACCGGCCGTTCTGTTCTCCAGGGTTTTTGATAAGCTTTTGCAAACCCTTTTTCGCGTTGTTATTTCACCCAACGCACCCTGATTAACCGGTGCATTTGTGGCACTGGCTCTTTGCGGCTATTGCCGGTTTGATTCCATCTAATTGTTAAACGTTGAATTTTTGAATTTCATAAAATTATGCAAAACAAAGGATTTGTTATCGTACTAACGGTTGTAATTGCCGCACTATGTCTTTATTATTTATCCTTTACGGTAGTCTCAACGCAGGTGCAGCGCAAGGCGGTTGCCCATGCCACCGATGCAAACGGCATCGTTGATTTGAACAAGAAAGTGGCCTACATGGATTCGGTGTGGAATAAACCGGTGTATAACCTGTTTGGCGTTCAGTTTACTTACAAGGAAGTAAAAGACAACGAACTGAGCCTGGGGCTTGATTTGCAGGGCGGTATGCACGTTACCCTTGAGGTTTCACCGGTGGATATCATTAAAGGACTAAGCGGGAACAATAAGGACTCTGCTTTTGTGAAGGCGCTTATTAAAGCCCAACAGAAGCAAAAGAGCAGTGAGTTAAGTTTCAGTACCCTCTTTTTTGAGTCGTACCGCGAAGATAATCCCGGGGCAAAACTCGCTCATGTGTTTGCCTCAACCACTACCCGCGGAAGGATAAGCCTGAACGACCCCGATGAAAAAGTAATTGAGCTGGTGGAACAAGAAATTGAAAGTGCCATTGATCGGTCGTACACCATCCTGAAAAATCGCCTCGATCAGTTTGGAACTTCGCAGCCCAACATTCAGCGCCTTCCGGGCACAGGCCGAATCCAGATTGAAATTCCCGGAGCCGACAACCCGGCACGCGTACGGAAACTGCTGCAAGGCGTAGCCCGCCTTGAATTCTGGGATGTGGTTGAACCCAGCGACATCTCCTCTTCGTTGACCAGCATCAACGACCTGATCGCCAAAGAGCAACAGAGCCAGGCGCAGGCCAATGCTTCTGCTTTGACTGAAAAATCGGCCGACTCCAAACCTGCGGCCGACACAACCCTTAGCGACCTGGAAAAGCAATTGCAAACGGCATCAATAACCGATTCGACCAAATCGGGATTAGACTCGCTGCAAAACCTGGGCGTGTCGCCCCTGTTTGCCAAAAGCGTTCCGGCCGGAACCTTCCGCTACAGCCTTAAAGATACGGCTGAAATTAACCGCATTTTCAGGCGAGCCGATGTGCGCAGCCTGTTGCCGCGCAACGTAGGAGTGTACTGGGGTAATAAGCCCGATAAAGACCTGGGCAATACCGAGGCCCTGCAACTCTATTTTCTTGATCAGGGAAGAGGAGGTAAGCCCAAACTTACCGGTGAGGTGATTAATGATGCCCGGCAGGATCTTGACGAATATGCTCGCCCTGCAGTAAGCATGACGATGAATGCTACCGGCACGCGCATCTGGGCAAAGATGACTGCCGAAGCGGCCAGTAAATCGCCCCGCGGACGAATTGCCATTGTGCTGGATAATGCCGTGTACAGCGCCCCGTATGTAAATGGCGAAATACCGAATGGCAACTCGCAAATTTCAGGGAACTTTACGGTGGAGGAAGCCAAAGACCTGGCCAACATTTTAAAGGCCGGATCGCTACCCGCTCCCACAAAAATTGTTGAAGAGGCTATTGTTGGCCCTACCCTGGGTGAACTGGCCCGCAATCAGGGATTGATTTCAACGGTGTTGGGCCTTGCACTGGTGGTTATCTTCATGGTAATGTATTATGCCAAAGGTGGATGGGTGGCTAACATTGCCTTGCTCTTCAATATCTTTTTCATTCTAGGTATTCTTGCCCAACTCGATGCTTCCCTTACGTTACCCGGTGTGGCCGGTATTGTGCTTACCATGGGCATGGCCGTTGATGCCAACGTGCTGATTTTTGAACGCATCAAAGAAGAAATGATCCACGGAAGAAAATTGAAGGATGCCGTCAAAACCGGTTACCAGCGGGCCTTTTGGACCATTTTCGACTCAAACCTGACTACGCTTATCACCGCCTTTTTCCTTGCGTGGCTTGGGCAAGGTCCCATTCGCGGGTTTGCCGTTACGTTAATGGTGGGCATTGCCACTTCGTTTTTCACGGCCGTGTATGTTTCAAGGGTAATTGTAGAGTGGATGATCCGTAAAGGCGATGAAAGCAACATTTCGTTCGATACCTTCATTGCACGGGCTGTTAAAAAGAGAAAGCAGTTTGCCTTTGTGCGAAACAGTAAATTGGCTTATATCATCTCCTCGGCATTGATTATAGTCGGCCTTGGCCTGATGCTCGTGAAAGGATTAAATATGGGTGTTGATTTTAAAGGGGGCCGCTCCTACATCGTTTCCTTTAATCAGCCCATGGTAGCCACCAGCCTGAAGGTGGGACTGAGCCAGGCGTTTTCCAATGCCGGAACCGAAGTAAAAAATTACGGTAGCAACAGCACCGTTAAAGTAACCACCTCCTACCTTATTGATGACGATAGCGATGAGGCCGATGAGAAAGTACAACAAACCCTGATTGCCGGGCTGGAAAAAATAACCGGTAAACAGTATGTTGACCAGAGTTCACAACTGAACGAAAGCCGGTTTACTATTTCCAGCTCATCGAAAGTGGGAGCAACCGTTGCCGATGACATTAAAAACTCTGCATGGGAGGCCAGTTTGTTTTCGATTATAGCCATCTTCCTCTACATCCTTATCCGGTTCAGGAAGTGGCAATTCAGTGCAGGCGCCATTATCGCTACGCTG
>CAYNIH010000260.1:0-3687 GCA_964397115.1 uncultured Roseivirgaceae bacterium
TTGCCAAAATTTTCGGCACCAAATCAGAAAAAGACATAAAACGGATAATGCCTCTGGTGGAGCAAACCAAGCAGGAAGAGGCCAGGCTGGCAGGCCTGTCAAACGACCAGCTCAGGGGGCGAACCGTTGAAATTCAGAACATCATCAACGAAGAACTGAAGGAAATTGATAACCAGCTTGACGCTTTACACCAACGTATTGCCGAAAATCCGGAACTGGACATCAGCGAGAAGGAGAATATCTTCACCGAAATTGATTCGCTGGAGGAAACCCGGAATAAGGAACTGGAGAAGGTGCTGATGAAGGTGTTGCCCCAGGCATTTGCCGTGATTCGCGAAACCGCACGCAGATTTAAAGAAAAAAGCCGCATTGATGTTACCGCCACCGAACTGGACCTCGAACTGGCTGCCAAATACCCTCATGTGAAGATTGAAGGTGAAAAAGCCATCTGGCACAACCAGTGGATGGCTGCCGGCAACCTCATAACCTGGGACATGGTGCACTACGATGTGCAAATCATTGGAGGCATCGTGCTGCACGAAGGAAAAATTGCCGAGATGGCCACAGGCGAAGGCAAAACGCTGGTGGCTACCTTTCCGGCATTCCTCAACGCCTTGGCCAAACGGGGCGTACACATTGTAACCGTAAACAACTACCTCTCCGTACGCGACAGCGAATGGATGGGGCCGCTCTTCCAGTTTCATGGCCTGCGGGTAGATTGCATCGACAAGCACGAGCCCAACTCGCCAGCCCGCAGAAACGCTTACCAGGCCGACATCACCTACGGCACCAACAACGAATTCGGCTTCGACTACCTGCGCGATAACATGGCGCGCGACCCGCAGGAACTCGTACAACGCGGACACCACTTCGCCATGGTTGACGAGGTGGACAGTGTGCTCATTGATGAGGCCCGAACCCCGCTGATCATTTCCGGCCCCGTGCCCCGTGGCGACCAGCACGAATTTTACGACCTAAAGCCCCGCATCTTTAAACTGGTGGAAGCCCAGAAGAAAATCGTTGCCGATTACCTGGTAACCGCCAAAAAACTCATTGCTGAAGGCAACGAAAAAGAAGGCGGCACTGCCCTGTTCCGGGCTTTCCGCGGGCTGCCCAAAAACAAACCGCTGATTAAATACCTGAGCGAAACGGGTATTAAGGCCATCCTTCAGAAAACCGAAAACTTCTACCTGCAAGATAACAAACGCAACCTGCCCGAAGCCGACAAACCCCTGTACTTTATCATTGACGAAAAAGACAACAGCGTTGAACTAACAGAAAAGGGAATTGACCTCATCACCAACGAAGGGGAAGACCCCAAATTCTTTATCCTTCCTGAAATTGGCACCGAGCTGAGCAAAATCGAAAAAGACCCTGGCCTGAGCGAGGCCGAGCGCTTTCAGAAAAAAGAAGAACTCATCCGCGAATACCAGGTGAAATCGCAACGCATCCACAGTGTTAACCAGTTGCTGAAAGCCTACACGCTTTTCGAAAAAGATACCGAATACATTATTGTTGACGGCAAGGTTAAAATCGTTGATGAACAAACCGGTCGGGTTTTGGAAGGCCGCAGGTATTCCGATGGCCTGCACCAGGCCATCGAAGCCAAGGAAAACGTGAAAGTGGAGGATGCCACCCAAACGTATGCCACCATTACGCTGCAAAATTATTTTCGCATGTACCATAAACTTGCCGGCATGACCGGCACGGCTGTAACCGAAGCTGGTGAGTTTTGGGACATCTATAAACTGGACGTGGTGACCATCCCCACCAATAAACCGGTAACCCGTAAAGATTTTGACGACCTGGTTTACAAAACCATGCGCGAAAAATTCAATGCCGTTGCCGATGAGATCGTCAGGCTCACTCAGCAGGGAAGGCCGGTACTGGTAGGCACAACCTCCGTTGAAATTTCCGAACTGGTGAGCCGCATGCTGCAACTGCGCAAAATCAAACACCAGGTGCTCAACGCCAAACAGCACCAACGCGAAGCCGAGATTGTGGCCGAAGCAGGCAAGCCGGGCACCGTTACCATTGCTACCAACATGGCCGGCCGCGGCACCGATATTAAACTGACACCCGAATCAAGAGCTGCAGGTGGATTGGCCATTATTGGCACCGAACGCCACGAATCCAGGCGTGTTGACCGTCAGTTGCGCGGACGATCCGGCCGCCAGGGCGACCCCGGCACTTCGCAATTCTACGTTTCGCTGGAAGATAACCTGATGCGGCTGTTCATGCCCGAACGCATCGCCCGCATCATGGACAAACTGGGCCTCAAAGAAGGCGAAGTTATTCAGCATTCGATGGTAACCAGTTCCATTGAACGGGCACAGAAAAAAGTAGAAGAAAACAACTTCGGCATCCGCAAACGCCTGCTCGAGTACGACAACGTAATGAACTCGCAGCGCGAAGTGATTTACAAACGCAGAAGGAACGCCTTGTTTGGCGAACGCCTTGAACTCGACATCCTTACCATGCTTAACGACACCTGCGAAGATATTGCAGGCAATGCCAAAGGAGCCAACGACTACGAAAGCCTCAGGCTGAATGCGCTGAGTACGCTGGCGCTCGATTACGAAATTACCAAAGAAGAATTTGAAAAACAGGATGAAGCCACGCTGGCTGCCGACCTGTACCAGAATGCCCTTAACCATTACCACAAGAAAAACAAGGTAGTGGCCGAAAAGGCGCTGCCGGTAATCAAAGAGATTTACAAAACCCGCGGAGCAACCATCGAAAACATTCAGGTACCCTTTACGGATGGCGCTAAAAACATCCTCATCGTGGCCAACCTGAAAAAATGCGTTGACACCGGCAATGCCGAACTGATCAGGGCCATGGAAAAAATGGTTACCCTGGCAATCATTGACCAGTTGTGGAAAGAACACCTCCGCGACATGGATGATTTAAAGCAATCGGTACAGACGGCTGTTTACGAACAAAAAGACCCGTTGCTGATTTACAAGTTCGAAGGGTTTGAGTTATTTAAACGGCTGGTGGGCAAGGTGAATGAAGAAACCATTTCCTTCCTGATGAAAGCGGATATCCCCGTTCAGGAACCCGACCAGGTTCAGGAGGCACGCTCCGCCCGCAGGCAGCGCTTCAGCGAACAAAAAGAAGAATCGCGTTCACTGTTGAGCGGAGGCGGTCAGGCCCAGCCGCAGGCAGGCAGGCCTCAACAGGAAAAAGTAATGCCGGCCAAGTCGCAGAAAATTGCTAACCGCAACGATCGCGTTTCCGTACAGTACCCTGACGGCAAAATTCTGCGCGATGTAAAATATAAAAAAGTGGAAGACGACATCCTGAACAACCGCTGCATCCTTATCGACTGACATGAATAGCCGGTTAACATATTATATTGCACTTGCCTGGTTTGTGCTGCAGGGCTGTAAACCACTGCAGCAATCACCTTCGGTACAGGCCGGAAAGTACCATGAAGATCTTTCGCCCTACCGGCCGGTAATTGAAGAAACCCTAACCAACACCAGTACAAAACCGACAGAACCATTGCGCGATCCGAAAGCCTACGTGGAAGCCGAATTTACTGTTAACCGGCAGGTTGACGCTGTACTCGACAGCATAGACCGCATTAACCTCACCCGCAAGTTCATTGACGGATACACTATTCAGGTGTACTCAGGCACTAAGCGCGATGATGCGCTGGCCGTTAAAAAAAACCTGCTG
>CAYNIH010000261.1:0-3657 GCA_964397115.1 uncultured Roseivirgaceae bacterium
AAAAAGCCACTAATGTGTACATGTGCCAGGCATCGTTTACCTGGTCCGACCTGGGCTCGTGGTCTTCCATCCACGATATTTCAGCCAAAGACAAGGAGAATAATATGATAAGCGGACGAGTGTTGGTATACGACTCCCGTAACTCCATCCTCCGGACTTCATCGCCTGATAAACTGTTGGTCGTTCAGGGACTGAATGGTTTCCTGGTGGGTGAATTTGGTAATGTGATTATTGTTTGCGAAAAAGACCGCGAGGATTTGTTCCGCCAGTTTGTAAACGATGTGAAGACGCTGAAAGGCGGGAGTGAGTTTTTGTAGTACTCGTTTTTAGCTTGAATGATTTTTTTTACTGAGAGCGGCATAAAGTAACGGAACAAAGTACAATGCAGTAAAGGTAGCTACAATAAGGCCGCCTATGGTAGTGATGGCCACTGGTCGCTGCAAATCAGCGCCTAGTCCAGATGAGAAAATAATGGGGGTAATGGCCAATACATTGGTGCAGGTGTTCATAACAATGGGCTTGAGCCGGTCCAAACCAGCCTGTTGAATGGCCTGATCAAGTGGCAGGTGCCTGCGTAACGTATTGATTCGGTCGATTTTTAATATAGCATCATTGTCTAATATGCCAAGCACCACTACCAGGCCAATCCCTGACATGATGTTAAGGGTACCTCCAGAGACCCATAATAAAATCAGGCTGCCTGCAAAACCTAAAGGCAGGCTTGCAAGTACCAGCAGGGGTTGACTGAACGATTCGAATTCGGCAGTCAGAATAAAGTACATCAGGGCGAGGGATACCAATAAAATCAGAAACAACTGATTCAGGTTATCCCGGTTTTCGAACCACTGACCGGTAAAATCCACAGTCAATCCGAATTCTTCAGCCAGCTTGCGGAAAAAATTCTGGGTGGCTGACATGTTAGGTAGATTACTTACGCTAACCGACTGATAAATACCAGCGGCATCAGCTGTGATGCTTTGATATTGCCTGCCGTATCGGATGGTGATGAACTCTTTCAACGGATAGCGGGTTCCGTCTTTTGAGTGTACAAAGGTTTTTTGCAACACCTCTCCGGCATGGGTCGAGCCGGCTACCCAGATAACCGGTACCACGAGGCCCAGTTCTTTGATATCCGTTATCCGGTATTGACCAAAAGCAATCTCCAACTGGGTTAACAGATCGGGATAGGACACTGAAAGAGCACTGAGACGATTAAAATTAATTTGCAGCAACGCGGCTGTTTCAAAATCAAGACCACGCCCGGGGGTAGTTTCCTGCTGGTCTAGTTTTTCAATAAGTTGTTCGGCCAGCGAATCGGGCAGGACTACGTGTGTCTTCGGATCCCTGAATCGTGCCTCAAAATAGGGCTGGCGCGAAGCGAAGAGTTGTTCAAATGCATTTGGGGCTTCTTTTAACGTAATCCGGCACGAAGGGTACCGGGTGCGAAAAAAATCCTGGATCCAATTGTCGGTGGTAAGCCGTATTTTGGGTGTAGGGTAGTTAAGGTAGAGCACAGCTTGCCGCGGACTTTGAACGCCTGGGTTTAACATAAACTGCTGATAGCCTAAATCGGCTTCGGCATAAGCCAGCCGGGGCTGAAGTTGCCGGATCAAATCACGTATGCGTTCCCTGTTTTCCTCCAGGCTGATGGGCTCGTTCCAATCCAGTTGAATCACCGTTTCGGTTCGTTGTATTTCCGGGAAACCTGTTTTAGGAAGATAAATCAGCAGAACGATGGCTATCGGGATAAGCAATGACATCGTGATCAACGATGGTCTGCGATGGCGCCACACCCAGCTAAAAGATCGGTGGTATGCTTCTTTTAAAATAAAAAATAGACGACTATCTTCTTTTGCCTGGAGAACAGGGTTGGCATAAAGAAGCCGGTAGAGCAAGGGGATGAGTATAAACGTACAACACAGGGATGTCGATAAAATGGCTGCAACCGAAAGGGCCTGGTTGTAAAACAAAGCCCCTGTTATGCCGCTCATAAAAATTAGCGGAAGGAACACCGCCAGGTTGGTTAGTGCCGAACTGATTAACGGAACCATCACCTCGGTGGTACCGCTAACACAAGCTTCGGTTAACGGAAGACCTTCCTTGCGTTTAAGCGAAATGCTATCCACCACAACAATAGAATTATCTACCAGCATCCCCAGGCCCAGCGCTAAGCCGCTCAGAGAAATGATGTTGAGCGATAGTTGAAATGTATAGAGTACCGACAACGACAGGATAAGTGAAACCGGTATTACAATACCCATCATAACCGGTTCGCGCCACGAACTCATAAATATAAACAGCACGGCAAAGGCAAATGCCCCGCCCCACAATACAGCCTGACTCAGATTTTGAATACTTATATCAAGTAAGGCGGATTGATCCTGAGTGATGTAAAATTGAAGTTCTGGAAAATCGGTTTTGAATTGCTCTACTGCCTCATACAGCCTGGGCATTACTTCGGGCATCTTGGCTTCGGCTTGCTTGTGCACGTTAATTACCAAGCCGGTATGCTGGTTGAACAGGTGGTAACCTGCCGGGGTTTCGGTGTCGTATTGCACCTGTGCAATTTTTTTCAGGGCCACAACACGTTGATTGGGTAGCAGTACAGATAAATTTCCCAACACTTCCGGGTTTCCGGGGTTTGTGGAGAGCTTCAGGTAGTACCGGTAATTTCCATCCCTCACGGTAAGGGCACCTATTGAAAGATTGGCTTGCTGAATAGTCCGCTGAATATCGGCCTCACTTAGATCAAGGCTTGCCAGCAACGCAGGATCGGACTCAATACGGATGACCTGGCGTTGCAGGCCGTTCAAGTCAACCAATCCTACTCCCTCCAGTTGTTCAAGCCTGCGCTTCAGGGTAAAAAGAGCCACATCCGATGTATTTACCATTTCACTTTCGTTGAGTGGTACTACCTGGATGCGCAAAACCGGAATATCCGATGTTGCTGATTTAATTACCAGGGGGCGTTCCATGCCTGAAGGAAACACCGGTGTCAGCCTGTCAACTTTTTCGTTTACTTCAATATAGGCCAACTTCATGTCGGTACCGTATTCAAAGCGAAGGGTGAGGCTGCCGGTTTCACTTTGTGCCGTGCTTTCCAGCGACTTCAGGCCGTTAACAGACAACATGCGCTCGCGCATAGGCCGCAACACATTTTGTTCAATTTGTTCGGGCGGACTGTTAGGTACACGAACCGACAGCGTAATGTAAGGCACATCCGTATCGGGCAGCAGCGATACCGGTAGCCGAAAAAAAGCCAGCACGCTCAGTGCCAACAGGGCAGTCATCGTCATAAATACGGCAATGGGCCGGTGCAGCAGAAACTTAAGCATGATTGAAAAATACAAAAGTTTATCAATGAATGGTGTCCCTTGCTCGTTCGGTTTTTTATCGGAGTAATTTACTCAGGATACTTAAGCAGGAATTTTTTTACTGATCCATGTAAGATTTACTCTTGCATTGTCATTTTTTCCGTGTGTGTGTGTGTGTGATGAATCCCCAATAGCTGGCCAAAAAAGAGGTTTTTAGTTTTACCACGCGCGGAATATGGCGTATAAGAAAACCCTAAACATAGCATGGTGTGTTTATGCAGTGAGCATTACATTCGCTTAACCATTACCCGCAGCCATACGCTGGTTATCCTTAAGGGATGGT
>CAYNIH010000262.1:0-3621 GCA_964397115.1 uncultured Roseivirgaceae bacterium
CCGTCCCCGAGGAACCACGATGGTCATTAAACAGGTTGAAATCCCATCAGCCCATGTGATGGTTTATGGTGTTCATCACCCGCTCCTGCACGTGTATGGACTCCTGGTGCACCAGTTTCAGCATGTTGTGGGTAAACTCTTCGGAGAGACCCATGGCCCGCCCCAGCGCAATGCGGGTACGGATAATTTCCTCCCACCGGCTTACCTGCAAAATGGTTACGTTGTTTTCCATTTTATACTTACCAATCCTTTCCGAAATTTTTAAACGTGAGGAGAGTTTTTGCATGATCTCGTCATCCAGTTGATCAATTTGTTCGCGCAGGTGAGTGAGCGTGTCTTTGAAGAATGGGTTTTCAACCGAAGCGTTACGCACAATCAGTCCGTCAACCAGTTTGGCGAGGGCTGTCGGAGTTACCTGCTGCTTCGCATCACTCCACGCGGCATCAGGATGGATGTGGCTCTCGATCATCAGCCCGGCCATGTCCAGGTCGAGCGCCTTCTGAGCAATAAACGGTATCAGTTCGCGTGTTCCGCAAATATGGCTGGGGTCGCAGAAGATGGCCAGATCGGGCAGGCGCGTTTTCAAATCAATGGCCAGATCCCACATGGGTGCATTACGGAACGGGCCTTTTTCAAACGAAGAAAAGCCGCGGTGAATGGCTGCCAGCTTGGTAATGCCGGCTTTACTTAAGCGCTCGAGGGCGCCTATCCACAATTCAATATCAGGATTCACCGGGTTTTTCACCAGTACAGGGATATCCACACCCCGAAGGGCATCGGCAATCTCCTGCACCGAAAACGGGTTCACGGTGGTGCGCGCACCCACCCAGAGTATATCTACCTGGTGCTTCAGGCACAGATCCACATGTTGCGCGTTGGCCACTTCGGTGGCTATGGGCAAACCGGTTTGGCGTTTGGCTTCTGCCAGCCAGGCAAGTCCCTCCATACCGGCTCCTTCAAACTGGCCCGGCCGGGTACGTGGCTTCCAGATGCCCGCACGCAGCACATTTACTTTTCCGGTTGCAGCAAGCTGCAAGGCCGTGGTGATAAGCTGTGTTTCTGTTTCGGCACTGCACGGCCCGGAAATGATCAGGGGCTTGTTACCGTGTAAAGGAAACCAGGCTGCCAGCGGTTCGGGTTGTATTTCTTTTTTCATGGGTATTCTACTGTTGAGGTGTAACCATTGATTTTGCATCTATTCCATCGAGTATTCTACGGATTTCATTGGCTTTGTGCATGGTGCGATGCATTTCGCTGCGATTGCGTTTCATCAGATGATATTGAAAGCGCTGCAGGTGCAGGATGTATTCCTGCAATGCCTGACTGAGGTACTCCATATTCTGCTCAAAAATGGGTGCCCACATGTCGGGCGAACTTTTGGCAAGCCGCACGGTTGAGGCAAACCCGCTTCCGGCCAGTGCGGCAATGTTCCTTTCATCCTGCTCAATGTCAAGCACGGTTTGACCGAGAAGGAAGGAACTCACATGCGAGAGGTGCGATACGTATGCCAGGTGGCGATCGTGTTCATCCGGCTGCATAAAAATGGTGTTCATGCCGAGAACTTCGAAAAATTGCATGGCTGTTCGGAGTGCGTCATCAGCGGATTTTCCGGCTTCACAAATAATGTTAGTCTTGTTGCGGAATAGTCCGCTGAAGGCAGCAGCCGGACCCGAATTTTCTGTACCCGCAATGGGGTGGCCTGCCACAAACCGGCTGCGCCTCGGATGACCGTGAACCGTTTTGCAGATCAGAGCCTTGGTGGATCCGGTATCCACTACCACGGCCTCGTCCTTTATGCTATTCAACGCTGCAGGCAAAATGTTGCGGATGGCATCTACCGGAATGGCCAGCACAATGAGGTTGGCAGTTGACAAGGCATCCTGTTCGTCTTCAATCTTGTCAACCAGTTCAAGGTGCAGCGCCTGCCGGGCATGGTTGGCATTCCGGTCAACTCCGGTAAGTTCATCGTAAAATCCCGACTTTCTTAAATCAAGTGCAATTGATCCGCCAATCAGTCCTAAACCTATTATTGTCGCCTTTTTACTCATGCTGCGTTGATTTGTTGTTTATCAGATTTCATAAGGCTTATCCGTTTCACTGCCTCTTCAATTTGCACCTCAGGAACACACAGGGAGATTCGGATAAACCGGTTTCCGTTTTGGCCGAAAACAAAACCGGGAGTGATGAATACACTGGTTTCATATAAAATTTCGTCAAGCCATTGCGTAACCATTGGCACCTCGTCAGGGGCTTTAGCCCACACAAATAATCCGGCCTGATGTAAAGAGTAGCTGCACTGCAGTTCCTCCAGTAATCGATAGACGGCTTGCCTTCGTTTACGGTAAACCTGGTTGAGCGATATTGTCCAGGCCTCTTCTGTATGCAATGCCTCAGTGGCAGCATGCTGCACCGAAAGGAACATGCCCGAATCCATGTTGCTCTTAAACCGCAGGACAGCGTCAATGTATTCAGGCCTTCCGGCTACCCACCCTACCCGCCAACCCGCCATGTTGTGCGATTTGCTGAGCGAGTTAAGTTCGAGGGCAACTTCGTGCGCATCGTTAAACGAAAGCAGGCTCAGTGGATGGTCGTTAAGAATAAGGCTGTATGGATTATCATTTACCAGTAAAAACCGGTGTTTATGGGCAAGCGCCACAAGTTCGTGCAACTCGTCACGGGCGACAACCGTGCCCGTGGGCATGTGCGGACAATTTACCCACATGATTTTTACGCGCGATAAATCCTGCTGCTGCAATTCGTCAACATTAATCTTCCAGTTATTGTGTTCCATCAGGTTATAGGTTCGGATGGCTGCTCCGGCCAGTCGGGCAGCAGCCGCATAAGCCGGGTAACCCGGATCAGGCACCAGCACTTCATCGCCATCATTTAAAAAAGCCATGCTAATGTGAAGAATGCCTTCCTTGGAGCCCATAAGGGGAAGAATCATGGTTTCCGGATCGAGCACCGTTCCATAAACTCTTTTGGAAAAAGCTGCAATCGCTTGCCTTAACGAAGGCACACCACGGTAATTCTGGTAGCCATGGTGTGCAGGCTGCATGGCCGAAAGCTTCAGCGCTTCGATTACCAGGGGCGGTGGCGGCAAATCGGGACTGCCAATGCCGAGGTTAACTACCGGGCGCTGGGGTGTGCCGAGTTTGCGCACTTCAGCCAGCTTTTTGCTGAAGTAATATTCTTCCACTCCTTCAATTCTTTTTGACGATTCAATCAGCATATCCGTTGTATTCAATTTTTGCTTTTTTGTATTCTCCCAGCACCGTAAGGTTCCTAACCTGGCGCATCACCTTTTTCATGGCTTCTTCGTAATACTTTCGCTCCGTCCATTCCACGTCAACATGAATGGCATACTCCTGCGGTTTGCCAATAATGGGTACAGATTGGATTTTGGTGAGGTTAATCCGATGGACTTTAAAAACCGTTAGCACATCGGCCAAGCTGCCCACTTCATTAGCCACTTCAAAGCAAAGCGATGCTTTGTCGGCCATGGAGATGCTGTTAACCTGCTTGGTGAGCACCAGGAAACGGGTAAAATTTTTCTTATGGGTTTCAATCCGCCTTTCGAGAATCTGCAGCCCGAATTTATTAGCAGCTTGTTCGTTGGCG
>CAYNIH010000263.1:0-3599 GCA_964397115.1 uncultured Roseivirgaceae bacterium
ATATAACCACGAAAACATTCTGCTTACCAATAACACCGCAACCGTCAGGGCCTACCTGAAAGAATTTGATCAATTGTGGAGAGTAATGACTGATTACTAATGAGCCCAATTAAGCTGATTAAACAGGTTAGACTGACATTTCTGCTCGTACTCGCTGGCGTTTCTTTACGCGTAACTGCGCAACAGTACCGAATCACTATCAATCCATCCAGTCGGATTACCGTTTTCGGAGCAACCAACGTTAATCAATTCAAATTCAGGTATACCGAGGCCATTTCAATTAACAGGCCTGTTAACGTAATCAGGCAACAGAATACCCTTAACCTGTCAAATTGTACGATTGACTTAAAAATTCATGCCTTCGACTCCGGCAATCCCATCATGAACAACGATTTCCGGAAAATGCTTAATGAAAAAAAGAATCCGTTTATCAGCGTTAGCCTGCTTACCCTATCGCCACGGTGGCAGGCCAACGGCAGCTGGCAAACCGGTACAGTTGATGTACTGATAACCATAAACAACCTTGGCAAAAAGATTACTTTTAATTGCAAACTGGAAAATCCCGAAAGCCTTTTTATTTACGGCCGGGAGCGAATATCCCTTACCGAATTTGATTTGACCCCGCCAACTCGAATGATGGGTATGGTGCGCGTTAGCGAGTGGGTAGATATTGACTTGGCGTTACGCTTTGGTACAGACGGTTAGGTTGTTACTACACCGCTTAAATAAAATAAGATGAAAATTTTGTATGAAAAATTGACCTTTCAAAAACTGACAGGTATTGATCAAAAATGAAAATCAATAATTTGTATATCTTTCAGCCTCAGCCAATCCTATTCAACCTTCAATCAATGAAAAAGTCTTACTTCCTCATCCTGTTTTTAGTAACGGGGTTAACCGTTTTTGCCCAACTCCCTGACAGTGCATTTAAGCAAATCAAATTCCGCAACATTGGCCCCTTCAGGGGTGGCCGGTCGGTTTGTACCAGCGGGGTAGTCAACAACCCGCTTACCTATTACATGGGCACAACCGGTGGCGGCCTGTGGAAAACCGAAGATGCCGGAATAAAATGGAAAAACATTTCGGATGGCTATTTCAAAACCGGGTCGGTAGGTGCCGTTGCCGTATCGGAAAGCGATCCCAATATTGTTTATGTGGGCATGGGCGAACACGCTCCCCGCGGAGTGATGACCTCCTATGGCAATGGAGTGTACAAATCGTACGATGCCGGTAAAACCTGGAAACACATGGGGCTGGAAAAAACACAGCAAATCGCACGCATCGTAATTCATCCGAAAAATTCCGACATCGTTTATGTTGCCGCACAAGGAGCGATAAACGGCCCAACACAGGATCGCGGCATTTATAAATCAACAGATGGCGGAAATACCTGGAAAAAAGTGCTGTTCGTTAACGACTTTACCGGATGTGCGGAATTGTCTATGGATTACAACAATCCGCGGGTGCTTTATGCCGCCATGTGGCACCATCAGCGCCTGCCATGGAAAATAATCAGTGGCGGACCGGGCAGCGGATTGTACAAGTCAACCGATGGGGGAGAGAGCTGGGAAAAAATTCATTCGGGGCTTCCGAAAGAATTGGGTAAAATGGCCATTGCCGTTTGCCGATCCAATTCCGATAAAGTGTATGCACTCATTGAAAGCGATTCGGAAAAAGAACAAGGCGGTTTGTTTGTCTCTGAAAACGGAGGTAAAAACTGGACAAAGGTAAGTGGCGACCATCGCCTGGTACAGCGGGCATGGTATTACATCGAAGTATTTCCCGATCCGATCAATGACAATGTTGTTTACGTGCTCAGCGCTCCGGCCTTACGATCAATTGATGGCGGCAAAACCTGGGAGTCGCTCTCCGGTCCGCATGGCGACTACCATGATATGTGGATTAATCCCAACAACTCGAAAAACATGGCTATTGCCGATGACGGTGGAGTGGGCATCAGTTTTAACTATGGAGTGTCATGGTCATCGCAATACAATATGCCTACTGGTCAGTTTTACCGGATAAACGTTGATAATATGTTTCCCTACCGCATTTACAGCGGTCAACAAGACAATACTACGGTAAGGATTGAAAGCATGGCGCTGGGACGTTACGGCATCACCCAGGAAAACTGGACCTATTCGGCAGGAGGGGAGAGCGCTTTTCTGGCCTTCAACCCCGATGATCCGCGGTATGTGCTTGGGGGCAGCTACCTGGGCACCATCGAAGTGCTCGATACCCGATCGAATGCCGGCACCAACATCATGGCCGCGCCCATCCAATACCTTGGCCGCGATGCCAAAGACATGAAATACCGGTTTAACTGGAATGCCCCCATCATCTGGTCGAAGCATGAACCCAACACCTATTACCACGGATCCCAGTACCTGCTGCGCACCCACAACATGGGCAAAACATGGGAAGAAGCCTCGCCCGACCTTACCCGAAACGAAAAAGAAAAACAAGGCAAAATGGGCGGACCTTACACTAACGAAGCCGTGGGAGCGGAAAACTACGGAACGCTTAGCTATGTCATCGAATCGCCAACCGAAAAGGGCGTTATATGGACCGGTAGTGATGACGGACTGGTTCACGTTACCCGCGATAACGGTAAAACCTGGAACAACGTAACCCCAAAGGGCCTGCCCGAATGCCTGATAAATGCCATTGAAATTTCTCCGCACAACCCGGCAACCGTTTACATTGCCACAACACGATACAAGTTTAACGACCACACTCCGGCCATTTATAAAACCACCGATGGCGGTAAAACCTGGACCAACATCAGCAAAGGCATACCTTACGGAGCCTACACCCGCGTGGTCCGCGAAGATGACAAGCGCAAGGACTTGCTCTTTGCCGGAACAGAAACCGGACTCTATGTTTCATGGAATGGCGGCCTGGCCTGGCAACCCTTGCAACTAAACCTGCCCGTTACGCCCATTACTGACCTGATGATTAGGCATGGCGACCTGATTGTGGCCACCATGGGCAGGGCTTTTTGGATACTCGATGACCTGACCGCTTTACGCCAGCATAACCCGAACGAAACGGAGTTAAAACTTTACAAGCCCGATGATGCCGTCATCGGCAACTGGTTCAGTGCGTTGAACGATCCGGCCGAGGATTTTGAAGGTACCGATCCGTTTAGCGGAGTAAACCCGGCTAATGGGGTTACCTTGTTCTATAACCTGCCTAAACTGCCCGACTCGGTTCACATCACCCTCGAAATACGCGATGCATCAGGCAACCTGGTGAGGCAGTTCAGTTCAAAGCCGAATCCGGCTTTTCAATCCTATGACGGAGGGCCGCGGGCCGAACCTGTATTACCCAAGTCGCAAGGGCTGAACCGGTTTGTTTGGGATATGCGCTACGCCACGATGATCGGCATACCTAATGTATATATTGAAGCCAGCTACCGCGGGCACAAAGCTTCTCCGGCTGGCTACTCGGCTCTGCTGAAGTTGGAGAAGCGAGAAGTAAAAACCGATTTCCGCATCCTACCCAACCCGCATTACCAGGTCAGTGCCGAAACCTACCAGGAATACCACGAATTTATGTCGGGCATGGAAGTAACGCTCAACGACATGCACAAAAAA
>CAYNIH010000264.1:0-3584 GCA_964397115.1 uncultured Roseivirgaceae bacterium
TGCTGCCGATGCCAACACCGATGTTGCCGCTAACAATGCCATCCCCGAGGGATGGATGGGCCTCGACATCGGCCCGCAGGCCGCCCGGGTATTTTCGGGAGTTATCGAGCAATCGAAAACCATTTTATGGAACGGCCCGATGGGAGTTTTTGAGATGGGGAAATTTTCAGGAGGAACAAAAGCCGTGGCCGAAGCCGTGGTACGGGCAACCCACAAAGGGGCATTTTCACTTATTGGCGGAGGCGATTCTGCTGCTGCAGTTAATCAACTTGGGCTGGCCGGTTCAGTTAGTTATGTCTCAACCGGTGGCGGTGCTCTGCTCGAATATTTCGAAGGAAAAGAATTGCCCGGAGTAAGGGCATTGACCGAATAAGCATCTGGCCGAAAAGATTTTTTATCTTATCTTTGTTTAAGGCCTGTAACTTGGTTGCGGCCTAAGATTGTTTTACATAATTCCTCATGCACCATGAACATTTTTGTTGCTAAACTGAATTTCAAAACGCGCTCGGAAGACCTGCAGAAGGAGTTTGAAAAATTCGGCCAGGTTACTTCGGCAAAAATTGTAAAAGACCGCGAAACCGGCCGCTCCAAAGGCTACGGATTCGTTGAAATGCCCAACGATGACGAAGCCCGTGCCGCCATTGAAGGACTGAATGAAAAAGAATTTGACGGCCGCGTGATTGTAGTGAAGCCCGCTAACCCAAAACCAGCGGGCAATGACTAAGATACTTTAAACCCCGGGATTACCGGGGTTTGTTTTTATCGGAAATAACCTAACCCGTGCAACTTTTTAACCGAATCGGATTCTTTCTGGGGCCACTCCTGTTTGCTGTTCTCATATTTACTTTGCCCAACGATTTCATTTCGCCAAAAGCTCCGGCCGTGCTGGCACTCGCAGCCTGGATGCTTACCTGGTGGGTAACCGAAGCCGTGCCCATACCCGTAACGGCATTCCTCCCCATAATTGGGTTTCCGCTGATGGACGTGATGAAAATAAACGCGGCTACAGCTCCTTACGCCAATCAGATTATTTTTTTATTCATGGGCGGGTTTATGATTGCCCTGGCACTGGAAAAACACCGGCTGCACGAGCGCATTGCATTGAACCTTATCCGACTAACGGGCACTTCCGGCAACGGCATCATTCTGGGCTTTATGCTGGCTACGGCTTTCCTGAGTATGTGGATAAGCAACACCGCTACGGCCATGATGATGCTGCCGATAGCAACCTCGGTGGTACGCCTAATCAATACGGGTACTAATACCAATAGTGAAGGCATGCCCCAAACCCAACATACCGGTGAACGCAATTTTGCCCTCGGTCTCATGCTATCTGTTGGTTATGCTGCTTCCCTTGGGGGCATGGCAACCCTTATCGGCACACCACCCAATGTGGTGTTTGCCGGAATCCTTCACGACATGTTCCAAATCCGCATTTCTTTTGCCGAGTGGTTTATCGTGGGGTTTCCTGTTGCATCGCTCCTGGTGCTTGCCAACTATGTAGTGTTAACACGCTGGCTGTTTCCTAACCGGCTAAAAAAAATTCAAGGATCCGACCAGTTAATCCGCAACCGATTAACCGAACTGGGGCCGTTGAAAAAAAGTGAAAAATTGGTGCTGGCGGTATTTTCTGTAACGGCTTTTTTGTGGATGCTTCAGCAGCCAATCAATTCGCTGCTTGCGTGGGATTTCCTGAATGATACAACCATTGCGGTTTGTGGAGGTATGCTGATGTTTATTGTTCCGGTCAATTTTAAAAACGGTGAGTTTATCCTTCACTGGCGGGATACCGAAAAGATGGCATGGGGCATTCTGTTTCTTTTCGGTGGCGGGCTATGCCTGGCCGAAGGGCTCAGCAACTCCGGCATTATCCAGGCGGTAGGTAGCTGGGTGGCCGGCCAAAGCCAATACAGTATTTGGCTTACGCTAAGCCTTATTATTATTTCTGTCTTACTGACTGAAGTGATGAGCAACGTAGCCCTGGTTAACGTATTTGTCCCGGTAGTTTTTGGTATCGCCCAGGTAATGAATGTAAACCCCATCTTGCTGGGTCTTCCGGTAACATTAGGGGCAAGCATTGCCTTAATGTCACCGATTGCTACTCCACCCAATGCCATCGTTTTTTCAAGCGGCCATATCCGCATTCAGGACATGGTGAAGGCGGGTGCTTTACTTAATGTAATCAGCATACTCATCATCTGGCTTATCTCCATTACCGTAATGGAATGGTACTGGTAATCCACCCCTTACCTCCAGCCTAAAGGTTACACTTTCATTCTGCGCTCCTCCTGAATCTTTTTTTCTTCAACCAGGTAGGCTGCTCCCAATCCCAGCCCTCCAAAGATGAAGAGCATGGAAAAATAAGCGACTTCTTCCATCTCAAAAGCCCTGTCGAGAAAATAGGCAACAAGCAGGCCCGTTCCGGCCCCGATAAACAGCAGGGATGCACGCAGGGTACCTGAACTGCTCTGACGGGCTTTCTTAGTGAACAAAGAGGGGTCGACCCCTTTTTCAATCATCGCCATCCGTTCGGTATTTTCAAACCTGCGGAGGTAAACGATCATAATAAAAGCACCAATAATACCAACTATTATCGGTATCATAATGGCTAAAACGGGAACAATGTCGCTCATGATTAATTGATTTTATTTAGATGAATTTACCGGTTTGACGCATCTTGTGATGAACCGGTTACGGGTATTATTTCAAATTTTTACGAGAATACCCGTAACTTCCCGAAAGCCACAGGCGTCAAACGCCATGTCATGACAACCGAACAGGAGTTCGCGATTATCGATCAGGTGCTGGCAGGCAACTCTCATACCTATGCCCTATTGGTAAACCACTACAAAAACTACGCATTTACCCTGGCGTTAAATGTATTGAACAACCGTGCAGAAGCTGAGGAAGCTGCCCAGGATGCGTTTGTCAAAGCTTATCACCACCTAAAATCCTTTAATCGTCAATCAAAGTTTTCCACCTGGCTTTATCGTATTGTTTTCAACACTTCGGTAAGTTACAAGCGGAAGAGAAAATTGCCTTATCAGCCAATTGAAAGAAATCATGTCGGGATAAGGGCAGAAGCTGAAACCAACCTTGAAAAAGGCGATAAAAAAAAATTTATAATTGAGGCCATGACTACGTTAAACGAAGCCGACCGGCTTGCCCTTACCTTGTACTACCTTAAGGAGCAGACGCTGGAGGAAATTGCCGAAATAACCGGTATGCAGGCAAATACGGTTAAAGTGAGAATTCACCGTGCACGACAACGCCTGGCTGATGAACTAACAAGACGATTGAATAAAGAAGCCCTAACGCTATAACCGAAGATTATGGGAAAGCTTATAAAACCAACCGATGAAGAATTGCTGAATTACCTTAACGGCACAGTGAACCCTGACGAGGCAGCGGCCATTAACCATGCACTGGCAACCGACCAGGAAGTTGCCCAACGAATGGAAGAATTGCGCTCTATTCATCGCTACTTTTTAACCCTCACTATAGAAGAGCCCTCTAAAAACTTTACCCAGCGGGTAATGGAAAACTTGCATTACACAACATCCCATGCCTACTCACCCCGCAAC
>CAYNIH010000265.1:0-923 GCA_964397115.1 uncultured Roseivirgaceae bacterium
ACTCGCAAAGCGAAGTGATAGGCGAACACCACCGGCTGTTTGTTACCAAAGAGGAAAAAAGCAGTGAAGAATATCGCCAGTTGTGGCGTGACCTTGCCATGGGTAATTCCAGACGGGGCGTGTTTAAACGCCTGACGCGCAGGGGTGAAGTAATTACCCTGAAATGTACCTTTAACCCGGTTAAAAACCGGCAGGGTGAAATTGTGCGCATTATGGAGATTGCCTACGAGGCGTAACAATTTCTTCCTTAAACAAGGGATAAGAAAGATTTCTCGCCTTTTCTCTTGTAAATTCCCCGGTCAGCGAAGCTAAGGAGTATTTCATTAAATTTCGGGTATCTCAGGTTAAGGGGTTCACTGCCTGAATGGGGATTACGAATTTTACTATCAATGAAAAAGCCAGTCTTCTTTTTCATTCTCACATTCACTGTTCAGCAAGGATTAGGGCAATGTAATGATGGATTAAACCTGGGCACCGTTGTTGTTCCTACGCACGGGAATGCAACAAATAACGGCAACTTCGCGTCTGAGCCTGCCTGGCAACAAGCGGCAGTATGGGTAGATGCACTTAATCTCGATTTTTCCCAGCGGTATATTACCTGGACGGATATTGTTTCGCAAATTAATGCCCATGTTCCAGACTTTACTTCGGGTACCCTGACGGCAGCTTTTCAAAACCGGTTAACGTCATGGATGGGGGCCTCCGATGTTCATGTCGTTTATCCTACCATAAAAGTTGGTGTTCCTAATGCGCTTGAAAACTTTCCTCCGGGGTTTGGTGCGTTCACTTCGTTTTTAGACACTGCTTACATTAACCAGAACTACCATGCCATAAAATACATTTTAACTAATATAACTAATGTCAGGTGGATTTCTATCGGAAATGAAATTGATACCTACTTCGGTGGCACTTATCTGAATACC
>CAYNIH010000265.1:933-3576 GCA_964397115.1 uncultured Roseivirgaceae bacterium
TTCGCGTCTGAGCCTGCCTAGCAACAAGCGGCAGCATGGGTAGATGCATTTAACCTCGATTTTTCCCAGCGGTATATTACCTGGACGGATAAATGAAATTGACACCTATTTTGGTGGCAGTTATCTGAATACCGGGCGACTAACTCAATATGCACAATTCCTTGAAATTATTAAGAACCGAATCCACTCTGATTTCCCTGCTGTTAAGGTGGGAACCATTCTGGCTTTTCACACGATCCATTTTAACAATCAATTAAACATGATTGATTCAGTGGTTAATGCGGTTGATTTTGTGGGCTACACTTTTTACTATGCTACCAGTGCATCACAAAACTGTTGGGATTCTCCTTACACGGTGCAGGCATGGCTTAATACGGCAAAACTAAAAGCAGGTAGTAAGAAACTATTTATCACAGAAACTTGCATGGGTGATGGGGGAGGTTTACAGCAAAACTGTGGCTTGCCGTCAAAGCAACTTGCCTATGCCGATATGCTTCTGCAGTGGTATGGCAGCAATGGGGAAGCCGTTGAGGGGATGACGTGGTTTACGGTTGTTGATCCTTATTTGGGCTGGCAAACTTCAAACACCCTGTGGAATACATGCGGTCTGGTTGACTCCAGCGGTGTTGTCGTACAACCTGCAGGTACACTATGGAAGCATGATTGTACGGTAACCAGAATTGAATCCCATAAACCGGAGGTTAGGATTTCTATTTACCCTAATCCGTTTTCTTTCACAGCCAGGCTGCAAGCAGACCAGTTTTTAACAAATACTGTTTTGATTCTTTATAATGCCCACGGACAGGTTGTACAGAAAATCGAAAACATTTCCGGCTACACTGTCTCGTTGAGTCGTCATACCTTACCGGGAGGTATATATTACCTCAGGTTAACCCAATACAACAAGCTGCTTTCGGTTATCAAATTGTTCATAACAGATGACTGAGTTTCAAACAGTTCTCAAATTTTGATATAAAGCAAAAAAGTCCCGCGCCCCGGGACTTTTTTGTTTACCTAAACCTAAACCTATGAGAAGAATTACTCTACTCAGCCAATGATAACGGGCTTTTTATATTAAGGTTACGGGTTGAAGGCTGGTTTTGCTGATTTTTTTCTGACCGGCCTATTTTTTGAGCTTAGCGGCAAAAGCCTTTTTAAACTTATCCAGCTTGGGTTGGATAACATAGGCACAATAGGGGGCATTGCCGTTCAGGTTGAAGTAATTCTGGTGGTAATCCTCAGCTTTATAGAATTCCGTATAGGGGCTTATTTCAGTTACAACAGGCTTATCAAAGGCACCCGACTCATCGAGTTTTCGCTTATAGAGTTCGGCAAGTTGCTTTTGCTCGGGTGTATGATAAAAAATTACCGAGCGGTACTGTGTGCCCACATCGGCACCCTGGCGGTTTAGTGTAGTAGGGTCGTGAGTTTGCCAGAATATTTCAAGCAATTCTTCAAATGAGACCTTTGCGGGATTAAAGGTAACCTGAACTACTTCGGCATGGCCGGTTAGCCCGCTGCACACTTCTTTATAGGTGGGATTTTTCACCTTACCTCCGGAATATCCCGACTCGACCTTTTCCACTCCGTTTACGCGTTGAAATATAGCCTCTGTACACCAGAAGCAACCGCTCCCGAATGTGGCTACTGATAATTGTTGATTCATATTCGGTTTGCCTGATTGGTGGTTTTGACTAAATCCTGTTGAGGTGAGCCAACATAACAGTAAAAGCATTACTTGTTTTATCATATCCTTTAAACCGTTAATCGGGTAATATGGTTTGCGGATTTTCCGTGTTTGTCGGGCCGACTACATCAATAGCTGTAATAAAACTGACGGATGGCCGATATGAGCTGGTCGTAAATCGGGTTGGCAAAAGCGAGGAACATCGCTTGTGCATCCGGTGGATAGGCCTCTTTACGTTTACAGAGTTCCACCTGTTGAGGAGATAGGGCGCGCTCATCGCCATTAAATCTTGCCCAAGTGGCACTCCAAACATACCGGCCAGGAAATTTCCTGTGTGAGAGCACACCACCAGTTTTTGCATCCACCACTATCATGCTCAGCAACCCTTCAGAAACAACTTCTTTTCGAATGATGGTAACTTTTGCCGATACGGTGTTATAAACCGGTACCATTTTGCCGCCAACATTTGCTTCTCCAACTTTTACGCTGTCTTTGGTTACGGTTTCAACCCGTTCGTTTATTGTTGTGTTGCCAACGGAGAAGTCATCAAACTGCAGGCGAAGAATCTGATCGGTGCGCGCAAGGTTTATGCTCCTTGCTTCAACCGGGGTATAAAAGCGTACAAAGTCTCGCTCGGTGTAATGCTGGTGAAGGAACTCTTCAACTTTATCCTGAAAGAAGCCACCACTGAGGTTGTAACGCGTGGGCACAGCTACCTGTTCAACAACCACAAACACGGTAGCCTCTGTTTTGGCTTTGGCCAGGTATTCAACTACGTCTTTGTAGTTCGGAACGTATTGGTTAGCTTCGGCAAGCTGAAAGTAGGCGCGTTTGGCATCGTCACGGGTACCTTTCATCAGCGAATGGATGCCTTCGTTGTACAGTTCATCTGCAGCTTTTTCCTTCAGCGGTCCTAGCTGGTCGTAATAGCTTTTTGGATTAGGAATAACCCGCAA
>CAYNIH010000266.1:0-3574 GCA_964397115.1 uncultured Roseivirgaceae bacterium
TCCTTCAGGTGTATCAAACTCGTAGGCGCCATTATTTACTAAAATAGAATTGCCGTTGCCTGAATAGGTGTACCAACCCCGATGGTTAGCAGAAAAATCTTCCTGAATAATTATCTTCGGCTGGCCGAAGGTTGCAACAGTATGAAGGAAAAGCAGAAGGCTTAAGAGTTTGCTTGCCATGGGTAATCAGGTTAGAGGCTTCCGGTTCTTCCGCCATCAACCGGCAGGTTAACACCATTAATATAGCCGGCCGCAGGCGAGGCGAGGAAGGCTATGGCTGCAGCCACTTCGCTGGCTTCTCCAATTCTTCCGGCCGGAATTTCCGAGGTCATCTCCTGTCTTACTTCTGCTTCGGATTTTCCTGATTTTTCCGCTTTTGATTTTATCAGCCAATCTAACCGGCTGGTTTGTGTGGCTCCAGGCAGCACATTGTTTACGGTAATCCCAAACGAGCCCAATTCTAACGACAGGGTTTTTGCCCAGTTAGCTACCGCACCGCGAACGGTGTTGGAAACCCCTAACCCGCGAATCGGAACTTTTACCGAGGTGGAGATGACGTTAATGATGCGGCCATATCTTTCACTTTTCATGCAGGGCACCACGGCCCGGGTTAACACCTGGTTGCAGATAAGGTGGCTGTTGAAAGCCGCCAGGTATTCTTCCGGTGTGGCGTCAATGGCCGGGCCGCCCGGAGGACCGCCCGTGTTGTTTACCAGAATGTGCACCACGTGCTGCTGCATGTATTCACTGATCGTTTTTCTCACGTCCTCCGGCCGGCTGAAATCAACCGCCAGGTAGTGATGGCCTTGAAGATCGGAGGAGGAGTGCAGTTCGCCTACCACGTGCTTGAGTTTCTGTTCATCGCGGGCAATAAGGGTAACCGAGGCGCCAAGCAATGCCAACTCAATGGCAGCCGCTTTACCAATTCCCTGTGTGCTTCCGCATACAATGGCATACTTGCCGGTTAAATCAAGGTTCATCAGCAATGAAAAGTAGTTTAAAACCGAATCGAAATGTTCTTAAATTAGCAAAAGTTCAAAACACCCGATTCAAAAAACAGATAAAATATGGCCATACGCAAACCTTTTAATTTAAAACAGTGGATTCAGGAGAACCGCGATCTGCTTAAACCGCCTGTGGGAAACAAAAACCTGTATGCTGATGCAGGCGATTATATTGTGATGATCGTGGGCGGCCCCAATGCAAGAAAAGATTATCATTTCAATGAAACCGAGGAACTTTTCTACCAGCTTGAAGGCAACATCAACGTGCGCATTCAGGAAGACGGCAAACCGATGGACATTCCCATCAAAGAAGGCGAAATGTTTTTATTGCCTGCCCGTGTGCCTCACCGCCCCGAACGGCCTGCCCATACAGTAGGACTGGTAATTGAATGCAAACGCCCTGAACCCGAGATCATGGACGGCTTACAGTGGTATTGCGATAATTGCAACAACAAACTGCACGAATACCGGTTCCACCTGGAAAACATAGAAAAAGATTTTCTTCCGCGCTTCCGCGAGTTTTATGGTTCGCAGGAGTTACGCACCTGCAAAAAGTGCGGTACCGTAATGGAAGCCGATCCACGGTTTGTGTAATATTGCTAACGAAAATTCCTGCTGTGGCTGGAGTTTGGTCGGAAGTTACCTTCTTTTACAAGACGATATCGCTTCTGTGGTTTACTGGTACCAACCCGAACCCATCAACCCTTTCCAAAACTTCCTTCCCGCGATAACCTCGACATCTACTGATTTGATTTTTATTCCATGAAATTTGAAAACTCCCTGGCGTTTGCCAAACAACTCGACCGGAAAGATCAGCTGAAAGGCTATCGTAAAAAATTCCTGATCCCAAAACACAACGGAAAACCCGTCATCTATTTCACCGGTAATTCCCTTGGGCTGCAACCGGTTACCACAAAAAAGTTTATCAGCGAAGAACTGGCCGACTGGGCCGCTCAGGGCGTTGAAGGCCACCTTCACTCTCGAAGGCCCTGGTTGTATTACCATAAATTCTTTAAAAAAACACTGGCCGCTTTGGCAGGCGCAAAACCCGTTGAGGTAACGGCCATGAACCAGCTTACCGTAAACCTGCACCTAATGATGGTGTCGTTCTACCGGCCAACCCCGCAGCGGTTTAAAATCATCGTTGAGCAGGGGGCGTTCTCATCCGACCAATATGCGGTTGAATCGCAGGTGCGTTATCATGGCTTTAATCCGGATGAAGCCATCATTGAATTAATTCCGCGTCCGGGCGAGTACACATTACGTACAGAAGATGTCCTGCAAATCATAAAGAAACATCAAAGCCAGTTGGCTCTTGTACTGCTGGGCGGTGTACAATACTACACAGGTCAGTTCTTTAACATCCGTGCCATTACCGAGGCGGCCCACCAGGCGGGTGCCTACACGGGTTTTGACCTGGCCCATGCCATCGGCAATGTGCCCCTGTCGCTTCATAGCGATGAGGTTGATTTTGCCGTATGGTGCAGCTACAAATACCTCAACTCCGGCCCGGGTGGGGTGGCCGGGGCATTTATACACGAACGCCATTTAAAAAATGTTGATTTACCCCGTTTTGCCGGATGGTGGGGGCACAACGAAGCCGAGCGCTTTAAAATGAAAAAAGGATTTAAACCCATGCCCGGAATTGACGGCTGGCAACTTTCCAACTTTCCGGTTATTTCAGGGGCGGCACAACTGGCTTCGCTGGAAATTTTCCGGCAGGCAGGCATAAGGCGGTTACGCAAAAAAAGCCTGTTGCTTACCGGCTACCTTGAATTTCTGCTGAAGCAACTCGACCCCGACCAAAAAACTTTTACGCTGATTACCCCTACCAATCCCCTTGAGCGCGGGTGCCAACTTTCCATTTTGATGCAACGAAACGGCAAGAAAATATTTAATAGCCTGAAATCCTCCGGTATAACGGCCGACTGGCGCGAACCGGATGTGATCCGCGTTGCTCCGGTACCCTTGTATAATACCTTCGAAGAAGTATTTATTTTCGCAAAACGATTAGGCAAAACAATGGGCTTACCGGCCAACTGATCTTTGTCAGCCTTTTTAACACGTTGTACTCCTATCTTCCTACCATTATGAAGGAAATCAAAAACATTGCAATCATCGGTGCGGGGCTTGTTGGCTCCCTGCTTTCTCTTTACCTGGCACGCAGGGGATATAAGGTTTCGGTGTTCGAACGGAGGCTTGACATGCGCAAGCACCTCATTGAAGGCGGCCGTTCCATTAACCTGGCACTAAGCAACCGCGGCTTACGTGCTCTTGAAAAAGTTGGGCTTGCCGAAGTGCTGAAAAAAAACGCCATCCCGATGCACGGCCGAATGGTACATGATGAACAGGGTAAAACAAATTTTCAGCCGTACGGAAAAAAAGGTCAGTTTATCAACTCAGTTTCACGCGGTGGTCTTAACATGGTGCTGATGACAGAAGCTGAAAAAGCAGGCGTTGAGTTCACGTTTGAGCACCGCTGCCTCAGTGTTAACTTTGATAAAACCGAACTGACCCTTCAACACCATGAGGCCATCAAGCATAAAACATACGACCTGATAGTCGGGGCC
>CAYNIH010000267.1:0-3560 GCA_964397115.1 uncultured Roseivirgaceae bacterium
ATTTCACGAGGCGGGCGAGGCCGGTGAAGAAGAACTGGAGCGTGAATACCAAAACGCAATTAAAGCGGTTGAAGAACTGGAATTCAAAAAAATGCTCAGCCGCGAAGAAGACCAGCTCAGTGCCGTGCTGGAAATCAATCCGGGAGCGGGCGGTACCGAAAGCAACGACTGGGCCGACATGCTTAACCGCATGTACATTATGTGGGGCGAAAAGAACGGCTACACGGTTACCCAGGTTGATTACCAGCCCGGTGAAGTGGCCGGCATCAAATCGGCTACGCTGGAAATTGAAGGACCTTTTGCCTACGGCAAACTGAAGTCGGAAATAGGCGTGCATCGCCTGGTGCGCATTTCTCCCTTCGATGCCAACCAGCGCAGGCATACCTCGTTTGCCTCGGTGTTTGTTTACCCGAAAGTTGACGACACCATCAACATCGAAATCAACCCGGCCGATGTGGAAATCCAGACTTCACGGTCGGGCGGGGCCGGTGGGCAGAACGTGAACAAGGTAGAAACCAAAGTCCAGCTCACCCACAAACCCACGGGCATTGTTATTGTGTGCCAGGTGGAGCGCAGCCAGCATGCCAACCGCGAACGGGCCATGCAAATGCTGAAGTCAAAACTATACCAGTTGGAGATGGAGAAGCGCAATGCCGAGCGCGACAAAATTGAAGCCGGCAAAATGAAAATTGATTTTGGCAGCCAAATCCGAAACTATGTGCTGCATCCCTACAAACTGGTGAAAGATGCCCGCACCGGAGTTGAGCGAACCGATGCGCAGAATGTGTTGGATGGCGACCTTGATGATTTTATTAAAGGATATCTTCTGGCTTTGCAGGAAGATGGTGTGAAGAAATAAAGAACTGGTTGCAGGATGCTGGATTCCGGTTGCTGGAAATCAGGTCAGGCAACAAATAACCAACAACGACCAACGATTAACGAACAACCAACCCGTGAGCGCTGCCACCCCTGTTTACACCCGCCAGTTCTGGCTTCTCTGCCTCAGTTCGCTACTGTTTTTCGCCAGCTTCAACATGCTCATCCCCGAACTCCCTGCTTACCTGAGCAGCCTGGGCGGAGCGGAGCACAAAGGGCTTATTATTTCACTGTTCACCCTCACGGCCATGGTGTCGCGCCCGTTCAGCGGCAAAATAGCCGACAAGGTGGGCCGCATTCCGGTAATGGTATTCGGCACAACGGTATGTGTGGTGGCCAGTATGCTGTATCCGGTGGTTTCTTCGGTAGCAGGATTTTTATTCCTCCGGCTTGTTCACGGGTTTTCAACCGGCTTTACGCCAACCGGGCTTACCGCCTATTTGTCCGACATCATTCCGTTACGCAAGCGGGGCGAAGCCATGGGCCTGCTGGGCACGGCCGGCACGGTAGGGATGGCGGCAGGGCCGGCCATTGGCGGAGCCGTGGCCAACAATTTCGGATTGAACGTCATGTTTTATACCTCATCAGGCTTTGCGGTCATCTCCATTTTGATTTTAATGGGTATCAAGGAAACGCTGCAGCAACGCAATCCCTTTACACATAGAGTGCTCAAAATTCATAAACGCGATTTGTTCGAACCCCGCGTGCTGGTAACCTGTATTGTGATGGTGCTCACGGCATACTCCTATGGTACACTCTATACCGTTATGCCCGACTTTGGCGAATATGTGGGCATCCGCAACAAAGGGTTGTTGTTCACTTTCTTTACGATAGCTTCCCTTTCGGTGCGGCTCATAGCCGGTAAGGCCAGCGATTACTTTGGCAGGCGCAGTGTACTGATGGTATCTACGGCCATGGCTGCTTCGGCCATGCTGTTTATGGGCTTTGCTGAAACACCTGCGCACCTGATGATTGCCGTAACCGTTTACGGACTGGCCCAGGGCATGACTTCGCCCACCCTGTTTGCCTGGGCTACCGACCTGAGCGATGAACAGCACAAAGGCCGGGGTATATCGAGTTTGTATATCTTTATGGAGTTGGGTATTGGCGTGGGGGCATTTGCTTCGGGATGGTTGTATGGCAATGAGCCGGAAAATTTTTTAATTACCTTCCTTTTCTGCTCGGTGCTGGCCGGATTAGCTTTTGTTTACCTGGTATTTTTCCGAACGTCACCTCCCGCAGTAAGACCTGTACCGGTTTCACAACAGGCTGAAAGTGTAGGCAGCGAACTAGACCAAATGTAAATTCATGAGAAATTATTTTTTAATTCTTTTTCTGGCGGCCGCCACGGCCGAACTGTATTCAACCCTATCGGAGGCACCGGTGGTGCACCAGTTTGCCAAGCCCTTCTTATTGCTTACGTTAATCGGGTATTACGTTTTTTCACGTCAGCAAAAGCCTCTTTCTGTTATTTTTCTGCTGGCTCTCTTTTTCAGTTGGGCGGGCGATGTGCTCCTGATGTTTCAGCACGAGGAGGCCTCTTTTTTTATTTATGGCCTGGCATCGTTTCTCATCGCACATGGCTGCTACATTTTTGCTTACCGGCAACACCGCTTTGACAACAGCACCCATGCGTTGCAGGGTTTGCAGCGGGCACGGTTTGCGTTTCCCATCATCCTGGCCGGCACCGGGCTGGTAGTTATCCTTTATCCGCACTTAGGCAACTTAACCGTTCCGGTGCTGGTGTATGCACTGGTGATCACGCTCATGGCGTTGTCGGCTTTATTCCGTTATGGGCGCACAACTATAAAAAGTTTTGCCCTGGTGTTTGGCGGCTCTGTTCTTTTTATGATGTCGGATTCGTTGCTGGCAGTGAATAAATTTATCGAGCCGGTAAGGCATGCCGATTTCTGGATCATGCTCACCTACATCGGGGCGCAGTTTTTAATTGTATCGGGAATACTGCACCACCCGGACAACGATTAAGGCTTATAGGTTCAGCTTTTTTACGCTGCCGCTTCCGCTGCTTTGGGTATTTACACGAGCCGGATTGCCGCGGTAGCGCACATCGCCACTGCCGGATATTTTCGCATCCAGTTCATCCGTTACGTTTATTTCAACCGACCCCGAACCACTGATGCGCACCCGGCAGGAGCGCGTTTCCAGGTCGGCTGCCAGCACCTTTCCGGAACCGGAAATTTCGGTTTCTACGGTATTGGATTTGCCGGAGGCAAGAATTTTACCCGAGCCCGAAATATCAAACGCTGCTGTTCCGGTAACGCTGGCCTGCAGTTCGATTTTTCCCGACCCGCTTACGTTGCCCTCAAGGGAAGCAAGGTTTCCGCGAACAATCAGGTCGCCCGAGCCGCTTACCCGGGCTTCGGTGGTGCCGGCATCGGTCTCTACTTTCAGCGAACCCGAGCCGCTCACGCTCAGGGTTAAGGCGTTGGTTTTAATACGGGTTTCCACTATCATATCGCCTGAGCCGCTCACGGTAAGGCCGTCAATATTTTTAGTTGTAATGTAGGCCGTTATCCGGTCGGTGTCGCTCCAGTTCCAGTTAAACCATTTTTCCTTTTGGCGGATAATCAGTTTATCCCCTTCTACAACTGCTTCCATCTTATCCAGCACTTCGCGGTTTCCTTCCAGTTCCACTTTATACGTGTTGCCCTGGCGCACATAGG
>CAYNIH010000268.1:0-3551 GCA_964397115.1 uncultured Roseivirgaceae bacterium
GGATCACCTCGGTATTGGTAAACCCGATGAAAGAGGCGACACGATTTACAACGGAGCTCTTGATAACGCCAGCGGAACCGCAGGCATCCTGGAACTTGCAAGGGCCTTTAAGTCGCTTAAACCCGTACCCAACCGCACCATTGTCTTCCTAATTGTAACAGCCGAAGAACAAAACCTGCTCGGCTCGGCACATTATGCTGCCAACCCGATATACCCGGTTGAAAAAACGGTGGCCAACATTAACATTGACGGTATCAATCCGTACGGCAAGATGAACGACATCGTGGTAATTGGCATTGGCCAATCTGAACTGGAGGACTACCTGAACGAAGAGGCTAAGGCCCTTGGTCGCTACACGGCACCGGAACCCAACCCGGTGGCGGGATACTACTTCCGGTCGGACCATTTCAGTTTCGCCAAAGCGGGCATACCCGCGCTTTATACCGGAACAGGTATTGACCATTTTGAAAAAGGACCAGCATACGGCAAGCAACTGCAGGATGAGTATGTAGCAAAGTATTACCATAAGCCAAGTGATGAATACGATACCACCCGGTGGAACCTGGAAGGAGCCGTTGAAGATTTGAAACTATTGTTTAATGTGGGCAAGCGCCTTTCAGTTGAAACAACCTGGCCGAAGTGGAAGGATGGCTCAGAATTTAAGGCTACCCGCGATAAGTACATGAAACAGTAAGCAACCGGCAACAGAAAACCAATATGCGCGCAATAATCTTTTTCGTCATCACCTGCTTAGGCCTGGCTGTATTTAGCTGCCAGAAAGCCACAACCCCGTCTCCGCCCGACCCGGTGGCGGAGTCGAAAAAATTCGCTCCGCCAGAAAAGACTCCCGTACCTCAAGGCACTCACCTGGAACTTGGTCTTGCGGGAAGCGCTAAGGTATTTTGCTCGGCCCTATTTGTTTCGGGAAGAAGGGCTGAAGAAGCCATTGTTCACAGCTTGACGATGTTTTTACCAGAAGCCGAACGGAGCCACGTGAACTATTCAATTGATAACGTGAAGAAATCGGTAACGATGAGTTACCGCGATACGCTGACTCGCTCGGCAACTTATCATGGCGATTGCGGATGCATTATCGACACAAAAAATGGATTAGCCTTTACCCCTCCGGTAATTGCAACCACTTTACCTGATGCTTCCACGCAACCGTGGCCAATGGGCGATGCACCGGAAAAAGAGAAGGCCCTCTCTCCCATTCATCCCGATTCGCTCAAAAAAGCAATAGCAGAAGCCTTTGCTCCGGGTGCTTATACGGCCGCTCTCCTGGTTATCCATAACGGACGCATCATCGCTGAACGCTACGACAACGAGGCGAATGCCAACATCCAACTGGAAAGCTGGTCCATGGGCAAAAGCATTACCGCCTTACTCATCGGGCGCATGATACAGCAAGGCTATTTTAAGCTGGATGATCGCGCACCTGTGCCGGCCTGGCAGCAGGAGGGTGATCCGAGGAAGGAAATCCGAATAAAAGATTTGCTGCAGATGAGCAGCGGACTTTACTTTACTGCGCACAGGGATCCGGAAGCCGAAACCTATACCCGGTATCTCGATCACTGGTACATTTACACCGGTGCGGTAGATGTGTTTAATTACAGCTATTCGCGGCCGCTGCAATACCCGGTGGGCAGCACGGGGCGCTACCGCAACTGCGACCCACTAACGGCCGGGTATATTATCCGTAAAACCTGCGAAGAAAACGGAATGAACTACCACCAGTATCCGCAACAGCACCTGTTCGATAAAATCGGGATTCGCAAACAGGTGCTGGAAACCGATCCGTACGGAAATTTTTTGTTGTCGGGGTATGACTATGGCACGGCACGCAACTGGGGAAGACTCGGCCTGCTGTGTTTGCAGGATGGCCTGTGGAACGGAGAGCGCCTGCTGCCTGAAGGTTTTGTTAAATTTATTTCATCACCTGCGCCCGGCTGGGAACGCCCGGAATACGGAGGGTTCTTCTGGATAAACCTGGATACCTTTCCGATTAAAGAGAAAGCCTATTACGCAGCCGGTGCCGGTGGGCAGTTCACCATTATCATTCCAGAAAAAAATCTGGTGGTTGTGCGCATGGGGCACTTCAATGGTTCGGCCGCAGGCACCCGTGCATTGGGCCGTACGTTGGCAATCCTTGTTAATAGTGTACCTTAACTCATCAGCGAACATCAATACACCCGTTGGCGGGAACGTGGCATTTAGATAAATTAACCTAAATCAGGCAAAATTGTAACTGAGCCCAATGTGGCCAGCGTAGAAAGATAAGGCGTTACCATGCACGACCCGCTCATTATTTTACGCAAATACTGGAAGCACATGCACTTCCGTCCGCTGCAGCGCGAAATCATTCATTCCGTGCTGGCCGGGCAGGATACGCTTGCCATTTTACCTACCGGTGGCGGAAAATCCGTATGCTTTCAGGTGCCGGCACTGATGCGAGAAGGAACCTGCCTGGTGGTTACGCCACTCATTGCCCTGATGAAAGACCAGGTGGAAAGTCTGGAACGGAAAGGAATCCGGGCCCTTGCCGTGCACTCGGGCATGACGCGCGATGCTATTGACCTCACACTCAACAATTGCATTCACGGTTCAGTAAAGTTTTTATACCTATCCCCCGAGCGAATACAGACCGAACTCTTTACGGTGCGGGTACAGCAAATGAACATCTGCCTTATCGCCATTGATGAAGCCCATTGCATTTCGCAGTGGGGCTATGACTTTCGACCGTCCTACCTGACCATCGCTTCCTTGCGAACCCTGATGCCCAATGTTCCGGTTATCGCCTTAACCGCTTCGGCCACGCCACTGGTTAAAGAGGATATCATCGGCAAGTTGCAATTCCGGCAACCCCACCAGGTATTTCAGCAAACCTTTGCCCGCGACAACCTGTCGTTTGTTGTCCGTAAAACCGAAAACAAAAGCAAAAAACTGCTTGAAGTGCTTCAGAAAGTGCCGGGCCCGGCAATTATTTATGTACGGTCGCGTAAAGCTACGCAAGAAGTAGCGGCCTGGCTAAACCATATGACCATCCCCGCAAATTATTATCATGCCGGGATGACTTTTGAGCAGCGCAGCAAAAGTCAGGATGAATGGCTAAGTAACATTAAACGGGTAATGGTGGCCACCAACGCCTTTGGAATGGGCATTGACAAGCCCGATGTGCGCACGGTGATCCATCTTGATTTACCTGAAAATCTTGAGTCGTATTACCAGGAAGCCGGCCGTGCCGGACGCGATGGGAAACGGGCTTATGCGGTGGTGCTGTACGAAGATGCCGACCTGACCAGCCTGGAGGCAAAGGTAAACCAGTCGCACCCGGGCATTGCTTACCTCAAACAGGTATATCAGGCGCTAGCCAATTACTATCAACTGGCCGTTGGCAGTGCCGAAGGCGAGAGCTTTGATTTTGATATACACGATTTTTCTGATCGGTTTTCGCTGCACGCAGCCGAGGTGTACAACGCCCTTAAAAAACTGGAAGAAGAAGGGCTGATTGCATTCAACGAAAGCTATTACAGTACCTCGCAACTTCACCT
>CAYNIH010000269.1:0-3462 GCA_964397115.1 uncultured Roseivirgaceae bacterium
TTGTTTTAGTAACGGTTGATGTTACCAGATTATTTTTTTCTTGGTTAAGGGTGGCGTTTCTGTCAAGTCCGATTCTCACCGCCTCTTTAAAGGTGAGTTTAACCGGAGGCTGTTGTGCCACCGTGGGAAGTGTCAGGCATATTGCCACCAGAAGAATCAGCGTACTTTTTTTCATTTTGTTAAGCATGTACCAATAGGGTTTCATCCGATACCACTGCGCCATCAGCAAGACGGATGATGCGTTTGCCGTAGCGGGCATTATCTTCACTATGGGTAACCTGGATAATGGTCATTCCTTCGGCATTCAGTTTTTTGAAAATTTCCATGATCTGCCTGCCCTGCTCAGAATGAAGGTTACCTGTAGGTTCATCAGCCAGTAATAATTTGGGTTCACCCACAATGGCGCGGGCCACACCCACCAGTTGCTGCTGGCCGCCCGAGAGCTGATCGGGAAAAAGGTCTTTTTTTGCTACTATATTAAACCGGTCAAGCATTTCGGCTACCAGGCTTTTCCGTAAACTGCTGTTCACGCCTTTGTACAACAAGGGTGTTTCGATGTTCTCGTAAACCGTCAGCTCATCAATGAGGTGATAAGCCTGAAAAATAAACCCGATGTAATTTTTATGAAGGTGGGATTTTTCCTTTTCCTTCATTTTATGTACGGGCTGATCAAAAAAATAATATTCACCGGCCGAGGGTTCATCCAGCATACCGATGATGTTCATCAGCGTTGATTTTCCGGCACCGCTCGGTCCCATTATCGTTACAAATTCTCCCTGCTTAATTTCCAGTTCAATACCTTTCAAGATGAACGTTCGTTGAAAACGGCTGTCGATGTACTTATCAATATCCTTGAGTTGGATCATGCTCGGTAGCGATTAGTTTGGCAAGGATGGTTGCAAACGGCTGTAACCACCTGCCAATTTTGGTGCCAAGGGGTTTAGCCTGCTATTTTTATAAAATCCGCATGATATTCCGTCCGATTATGCACAGAAGTGTCTGAAAACGGACAACAATGCGTTGAAACACGCCTTAATAGACAATAGGGTATAAAATCACATCTACGCGCCTGTTCAGGCTCATGCCGAGCCTGGTGGTATTGCTATAAACGGGGTTATCCATGCCCCAGTCTTTAACGGAAATCTTATTCTGGGGTATCCGATGCTGCAGCAGTATTTCCTTCACCGCGGTGCTCCGCATTTCAGAAAGCCACTCATTGTAAGCCCTACCGCCTATGGGATCGGTGTGGCTGATGAGGTGAATTTCGTATTTGGTTAACAAGTCGGGTATGGAATCCAGCCAGTTAAGCAGGTCGGCAGCCTGAAGTTCATCTACAAAATAGCTTCCTCCTCCAAAATAAATGCTCTTTCTAATCTCATCGGTATGTTGTGCCGAACAGATAACCGTAAGCAAAAGCCCTATCATTAATAAGCGGTAACGCATGCAACTAACAATAATCGCCTCCTTCACAAACTTTAATAATCCGGTAACTTCGGTTTGTTATCCAAAATTTTTTCAATCCGTTCCATTACCTCTTCCGTCAGTTTTTCCTTTGCTTCAAGGGCCTTAAAGTTTTCCTTTAGTTGCTCAACTTTTGATGCCCCGAGAATAACGGTGCTTACATTTTCATTTTTAAGGCACCAGGCAATGGCCAGCACCGCCTGCGACATACCCAACTCGTTGGCCAGTGCCGCAAGTTTTCTTGCCTTTTCAATATTCTTTTCTGCCAGCGCGCTTTCTTTCAACCAGTCCATACCCGGAATCGACAGGCGGGTATCGTTCTGAAATCCGGCATTGTATTTACCGGAAAGTACCCCGCTTGCCAGGGGCGACCAGATGGTAGTGCCCAGCCCATAGGTTTTATATATGCGCGCATAGTCTACTTCAACCTTCTGGCGTTCCAGCATGTTGTACTGGGGTTGTTCCATGGTTGGCCCGATGAGGGCATACCGTTCGGCAAAGGCATGCGCCTCCATGATTTCCTGCGCACTCCACTCGCTGGTTCCCCAGTAAAGTACTTTTCCCTGCTGAATAAGATTGTGCATGGTCCATACGGTTTCTTCAACAGGCGTTTCCTTATCCGGCCGGTGGCAGAAATACAGATCAAGGTAATCGACCTGAAGACGTTTTAACGCCTGCTCGCAGGCCTCCACCACGTGCTTCCGGTGCAATCCTCTCTGCGTTGGTTTTGCCTCTTTGCCCAGGTAACCGAAAAAAACCTTGCTCGACACCAGGTAACTGTCGCGCGGCCAGCCTTTCCGTTTCAGAATTTCACCCATTACCGTTTCCGAGCGGCCGCGGGCGTAGATTTCCGCATTGTCGAAAAAATTAACGCCTTCGTCATATGCAATTGTCATCAACTTATCGGCAACCGAATTATCAATTTGTTTACCGAACGTAAGCCATGAGCCCAGCGAGAGCGCACTTACCGGCAACCCCGATTTACCCAACCGTCTGTATTCCATAATAACCCTTAATTAATCTGTGTTTATCCATACTACTTTTACACCTTCTCCCCGCCTGATGAGCGACACAATAAGCAAGTTTCCGTATTCGCCATCTTCGAACGTGTGGTATTTCGGTTCCCCAAGCAGGTAATTTACAAATTGCGGAATGGTGTTAGAGTGCCCCGCTACCACCACTGTACCTCCCCTGTTCCTTGCGAGAATCGCATCAATGTCTTCCTCTTTGTTAGGAACATAGGTTTGGATAGGAAGGCCCTTGCGTTGCGCGAGCGGTTGAACCGTTTGCCGGGTGCGCTTGTAATCCGAACTGTAAATAGCCGTAACCGTTGTTTTGTCAAGCATCGAAGCCAGCCGGTCTGCACGCTTTTTTCCCTCATCCGATAAGTCCGGATTGTTGGTGCTTTGCTTCATATCCTTTTCGGCATGACGCAACAAAATAAATGTGGTAGGAATTTCCTGACCTGCCGCAATGGCGGAAATCAAAAGAAATCCAAAAGCAATACTTTTAACCATAGGCTCAGGGATTACTTACTTATAGCGATCTTCTACTTCTTTAGGTATAACACACAGGGAAGGCCTGCGGGTATCGGCCAGAAGGAATATTTTCCACCCTTCCCGCTCTTTGTGCAATAAAAAGGCATCTGCCCCGCAATGGCTGAATTTCTTGCCAACATAAAAGGCGTAATCACACCAGGCTTGAGCCAGGCTTCCATCCACAATAATTTTCAGGTTCCAGATTTCTTCATTCCAGGCATCGGCATGGGGCATACCCACCGCCTTTAGAAACCCGGCAGCCGATGGCTCAACGTATTTTGCCGATGTTCCATCCTGATTGGATGCAATTGTCACAAACTGAATATCGCCTGCAAAGGTTGACCTGACCATTGCACTATCGCCTAACTGCATGCCTTTGAACAGCCTTACAATTACAGCCCTTACGTCATCCTCAGCAGCCTGCGCAAAAACTCCAATGGCTAAAATGGCTGCTAATCCGGTT
>CAYNIH010000270.1:0-3417 GCA_964397115.1 uncultured Roseivirgaceae bacterium
CATGATTACGGACTATCAGTAAACTATTAAGCCCAGGAATATAATCCAGCTAATTATTACGAATATCCGAATGATTTCATAAAACCGCTGAGATGCTAAACTGCAAGGCAATTATGAAACCCTTGCGCTTTTTAAAGATAAAATCCCTGCTTCTCACTACAAATCTTCTTTTACAAGAGGTGGCACCACCCCCATGTTGTACCAAGTAAAGGCGTACTGATCGGCCGTTACATCCAAAGCCTTGGATAAGTTGGATGAGCCATGACCTGATTTAACGTCAACCCGTATCAGCACAGGGTTGCTGCCGGCCTGGCATTGCTGAAGGGTAGCAGCGAACTTAAACGAATGAGCCGGCACAACGCGGTCATCATGGTCGGCCGTGGTAACCAGGGTGGCGGGGTAGGAAGTTCCTGGTTTTAGTGCATGAAGCGGGGAGTACTTCTTCAGGTACTCAAACATTTCTTTTGAATCATCGGCCGTGCCGTAATCGTAAGCCCAGGCAGCGCCAACGGTAAACTTATGGTACCTTAGCATGTCCATAACGCCCACAGCGGGCAGGGCAACTTTAGCGAGGTCGGGCCGTTGGGTCATGGTGGCGCCCACCAGTAACCCTCCGTTGGAGCCGCCCTGAATCGCCAGGTACTGGCTGGAAGTATATTTTTCGTTAATCAGGTATTCGCCTGCGGCAATAAAATCGTCAAAAACATTTTGTTTGTTCATTTTTGTTCCGGCCAGGTGCCATTTCTCCCCATACTCACCTCCGCCACGAAGATTCGGCTGGGCAAACACTCCTCCGTTTTCAAGCCATACGATCCGCGAAGCACCGAAAGAAGGCGTAAGGCTGATGTTAAAGCCTCCGTATCCATAGAGCCAGGTGGGATTCTTACCATTTAATTCAAGCCCCTTTTTATGGACAATAAACATCGGGATTTTTGTGCCGTCTTTGCTGGTATAAAAAACCTGCCTGGTTTCGTAATCATCCGGATTAAACATCACCTTCGGCCTCGAATACTCCGTAGATTCGCCCGTTGCAATGGAATATTTAAACACCGTGGACGGGTAGGTAAATGAAGTGAATGAATAATAAACATCTGTATCCGTACGCCACCCGCTAAATCCGCCAGCCGTTCCGATATCGGGCAACGCTACTTCCCGTTCCAGTTTTCCGGAATAATCATATTGTTTTATCTGGCTCTTGGCATCTTTAAGGTACGACACAAATAATTTGCCTCCGGCCGTACCGATGGATTGGATGGCCTCTTCCGCCTCGGGAATGATATCCTTCCAATTCTCAGGCGATGGGTTTGCTGCATCTGCAAGTACAACCCTGCCGTTTGGGGCATTCAGGTTGGTGCGGATAATCAGGCGTGAGCCCTCGTTATCAATGACGTTGTGGTTATTGTCGAAATTGGTAACCACGGGGATAAATTTTGCATTGGGTTTTCCAACTTCCCTGATGTACAGTTCATTGCCGGTGGTAGCAACAGAGGTGGACAGTACCAGAAATTTTTCGTCCTCGGTAAGATAAACCCCGGCTCTGCGTTGAGGGTTTTGGGCGCCCCCATCATAAATCACTTCATCGGCCGATTGCGGTGTATTGAGTTTGTGGTAACAAACCTTATTGAAATTAACCTGTGAGAAAAGTTTGTTGCCTTTCGGATTATCGTAACGGGAGTAATAAAAGCCTTCATTTCCTCTCCAGGCAATACCAGTGAACTTCAAATCGTATAAGGTGTCCCCGATGATTGATTTATCGGCTGCCTTCAGGGTTACTGCCTTACGCCAGTCGGAGCCGCCTTCCTGAATGAGGATGGTGAGCAGCGAGCCGTCCTTACTGAAGAACATGCCAGCCAGGGCGGTGGTGCCGTCTTTCGAAAACGTATTCGGATCAAGAAATACCTCCTCCGCTCCATCTTCACCTTTTTTGCGGTACTGCACATTGTGATTTTGCAACCCGCTGTTCTTTGAGTAGTAATAGTACTCTCCGTATTTAACCGGGGCGCTGATGCGTTCGTAATTCTGAAGTTCGTCAAGCCGCTTGCGTAGTTTATCCCGATAGGGTATGTTGTTCAGGTAGCCAAAGGTTACTTCATTTTGAGCCGCAACCCAGTTGGCCGTAGCCCGGGCAGTATCGTTCTCCAGCCAGCGGTAGGGATCGGGCACTTTCGTGCCGAAATACACATCCACCGTATCAACTTTTTGCGTTACCGGATACGTCAGCGAGGTTTCTTTATTCTGACAGCCAATCAGGCCAATCACAAACAGGCCCGATACCCATAATGTATTTGGTTTCATGTGATTTGAGGTTTGGGTACAAGTTTACCCATTACCAACCGGCATTTTCAACCGATTTCTGATAAATGGAAAACCAAGCATCGAAACGCGGTGTTTTAACAGCTATGAAGAATCCGGTTTTCAACGCACTTATCCGGTATTGTAGTATACCTCATGTTCTATGAGGTGCTTTGTAACTTTCCTTTTCTGGCAACGTGGCCCAATTAACTGATTTTATCAAACCCGCAATACGGTACCAATACCTTTGGAAGCATAATGCCATCCCGGGTTTGGTTATTCTCCAGTAAACTCGCCACAATGCGGGGTAAGGCCAGTGCACTGCCGTTAAGGGTATGTAATAATTCTGTTTTTCCCTCTTTGTTTTTATACCGCAGTTTCAGCCGGTTGGCCTGATAGGTTTCGAAGTTGCTTACCGAGCTTACTTCGAGCCAGCGCTGCTGGGCGGCAGCAAACACTTCCATGTCGTAGGTCATGGCCGAGTTAAAGCCCATATCGCCACCGCACAGTAAAAGTTTGCGGTAGGGCAACTCAAGTTTTTCAAGCAGGCTTTGCACGTAGGCACACATTTCTTCCAGCGCCTGGTACGACTCTTCAGGTTTTCTAATCTGCACGATCTCCACCTTGTCAAACTGATGGAGGCGGTTGAGCCCGCGAACATGCGCACCCCAGCTTCCCGCTTCGCGCCTGAAGCACGGGGTGTAACCTACATTTTTCACCGGTAACTGTTCTTCGGTTAAAACCACATCGCGGTACAGGTTGGTTATCGGCACTTCGGCAGTGGGTATCAGGTACAGGTTATCAATGGTCATGTGGTACATCTGCCCTTCCTTATCCGGAAGTTGTCCGGTACCGTAACCGGAAGCTTCATTCACCACGATGGGGGGCATCATTTCGCGATAGCCGGCCTTTTCTGCTTCATCCAGAAAGAAACTGATTAACGCACGCTGCAGTTTTGCTCCCTTTCCTTTATATACCGGAAATCCGGCACCGGTTATTTTATTTCCCAGTTCAAAGTCAATGATGTCGTACTTCTTTATCAACTCCCAATGCGGCAGGGCATCGCTGGCCAACTGAGGCAGCGTGCCGTGCTGATGTATGTTCAGGTTATCTTCGGCTCCCCCT
>CAYNIH010000271.1:0-3390 GCA_964397115.1 uncultured Roseivirgaceae bacterium
AAGCAGGCCTTCAATACCAGGCGCAAAACCTTGCGCAACGCACTAAAAAATCTAACTTTGGCCGCCCAAAAACAGGAGTCCGGCCTGGATAATTTTTGGGACAAACGGGCCGAGCAGCTTTCGCCAGAGGATTTTATTGAATTAACCACTTTAATTGATCGGGGTCGTGGAAACATCCGTACAATTTGAATTAACACGCGAGTTTGTTGAGCGGTTTCAGCAGGCGCTGGATGCCCGCGATGCCCAATTTATCCGATCCTCGCTGGAGCATGTTGACTCGGCCGATATTTCTACCCTGTTATACGAGTTCAATTCTGAAGAGTCAAAGTATGTAATGGACCTCCTGCCCCTTGAGGTGCAGGCCGAGATCATCAATAACCTGGATACGGATACGCGTGTTCGGTTTCTCAAAATCTATTCGCCCGGTGAAATTGTCGGATTCGTTAACCTGCTTAACTCCGATGATGCAGCCGATATCCTTAATGAATTGCCCATAAAGGTGCGCGAAGAGGTGCTGGCAGGGTTGGAAAGCGACCTGAAGTCGCAGGTAATTGACTTGCTTCGCTTTGAGGAAAACGTGGCGGGCGGGCTGATGGCCAAAGAGTTGATCAAGGTGCGCGATAACTGGACGGTGGTGCAGTGCATTGATGAGATCAGGAAACAGGCCGAAAACGTGGATACCTTTTATGCGGTATATGTGGTTGACGAGCGCGACAGGCTGGTAGGGCGGGTTTCGCTGAAAGACCTGGTGCTTTCCGATGCGCGAAAGGTTGTTTCGGAAATATGCGAGAAAGACATTGTTTCGGTGGACACCTTTTTGTCGGACAGGGAAGTGGCCGAGATCATGCGCAGGTACGATTTGGAATCCATCCCGGTGGTTAACGTAAACGGTCAGTTGGTAGGCCGGATTACCATTGATGATGTGGTGGATGTTATTACCGAACAGGCCGAAGAAGATCGCCAGCTCATGTCGGGTATCAGCGAAGATGTAGAAGAGGATGACAGCGTGTGGCGCAATACCCGTGCCCGGTTGCCGTGGCTATTGATTGGCATAGTGGGGGGGCTGATGAATGCTAAATTCATGGGATTTTTTGAAACAGAGCTCGCACGGGTTACCGCTATTGCTTTTTTTACCCCGCTTATTCAGGCCACAGGAGGAAATGTAGGGATTCAGTCATCGGCTTTAATTGTTCAGAGCCTGGCCAGTACCGTATTTGTTTATGAAGGGTTATGGGTGCGGCTGGGAAAAGTTTTTTTGGTAGCTGTGCTGAATGGTGTTTTTCTGTCGGCCCTCGTGTACGGTGCCAACGTCATATTATTTAATGAGTCTCACCTGTCCCTTATTGTTTCGGTAGCGCTTTTCAGTGTGGTTGTGTTTGCATCGTTTATCGGAACCATTACGCCACTGATTTTGAACAAGTTAGGCTTTAACCCGGCACTGGCTGCCGGCCCGTTTATAACCACTATTAATGATTTGCTGGGGTTATCGGTATATTTTCTCACCGTTCACCTCATGATTTAATGCGAGAACTGGTGTCCTTCCTGCCATGTAAGTTAGGGTTGTATTTTCGTTTGCTACGGCCTTTCAAAAGCTGTTAATTTTGAAAGTGTTTTAGTAAATTAGTTTTACTGTGCAATTACTGAAAAACAGGTTGAATCAACTGGCTGATGCCTTTAACAGGGTAATCGAAAAACCGCTGTTAACGTCAACATTGGTGCTATTGGCCGTATCGGTGTTGGTTTTATCGCTAAGCCTGAAGTATTATTTAAATGATTTTGATGCTTTTTGGGCTCAGATTCTTGCCGAAGCCCATGGGATGATCTTTGACATTGCCGTCATCGGTATTCTGATCTTCTGGTTAAACCAAAACGGCCAAACGCGTCAGCGGATAAGGTTTTATAAAGATGAGATTGACGACTTCCGGCTGTGGGAATCGGAAGAAGCGGCTTTCCGTACCGTGGGTAACATCAAGCGACTGAACCGGCACAACATTTATGAGATTAACCTGGTTAACTGTTTCCTGGCTAAAACCAACCTCAACTATGTTAACCTGAAAGGCTCCAACATGAATTCAGCCAACATTTCCCAGTCCTCCATGATTGAAGCCAACCTGGAAAACACCCGTTTAAACCAGACTAATTTTGAAAACTCCAACCTCAATCAGGCCAACTTTAAAGGCGCCTATGCCAGCGGAGCTAATTTTAAGGATGCCTTCCTCATCAAAGCGCAATTTGAAAATGCCTTTCTGATTAAAGCCAATTTTAACAACGCTTATCTGATGGAAGCCAACCTGACTAACAGTTACCTGATGGGCGCTGATTTGGAAAATGCCAGTTTATACAAGGCCGATTTACGGGGAGCGAAGGGCCTCACCATTGAACAACTGACCAAGGCAAAAACACTGTACCTCGCTAAATTTGACGATGAACTGGCTGAACAGGTGAAAAATCTGATTCCTGAACTGGCCGGAGTTTAACTTAGGTTTTGAATGATGAGGTAAAATGAGCTACCTTTGCCCTAACAACGGTCTTCCCAAGAGGCCGTTGTTTTTGTTTTTCATTTATGTCAAAGAAGATTTCTTATTATACCCGGGAAGGCCTTGATAAACTGAAAGCTGAACTGGCCGAATTGAAAGGGAAAGGCCGGGCTGAGATTGCCAGGCAAATTGCCGATGCGCGCGATAAAGGCGATTTAAGCGAGAATGCCGAATACGATGCCGCCAAAGATGCGCAGGGCCACCTTGAAGCCAAGATTGCACAGTTGGAAGAATTGCTGGCCAACGCGCGATTACTTGACGAATCAAATGTGGATACGTCAAAGGTTTCCATTCTCTCCACAGTCACCATTAAGAATATAAAAAATGGCGCTTCATTTACCTATACCCTGGTTTCAGAAGAAGAGGCCGATTTAAAAGCCGGAAAAATTTCTACCCAATCACCTATCGGCAAAGGACTGCTCGGAAAGAAAAAAGGTGATACAGCCAACATTAAGACTCCGGCCGGAGAAATGGTTTTTGAGGTAACAAACATATCGGTTTAACCATGCCCAGCATTTTTACCCGAATCATTAACCGCGAAATACCCGGGCATATTGTTGCTGAGGACGACCGGTTTATTGCCTTCCTCGACATCATGCCGCTGGTGCAGGGCCATGTGCTGGTGGTACCCAAGCAGGAAGTTGATTATATTTTTGATTTGGATGATGCCACGTTAGCCGGTTTGCATGTATTTGCCAAAAAAGTAGCCGTGGCATTAAAGAAGGTTATACCCTGCAAGCGGATTGGCGTGGCTGTCATCGGGCTGGAAGTGCCGCACGTTCATGTTCACCTGGTACCCATGAATACCATGGGGGACATTAATTTTATGCGGCCAAAACTTAAGCCTTCCTCC
>CAYNIH010000272.1:0-3384 GCA_964397115.1 uncultured Roseivirgaceae bacterium
AGGCATCTGCCACGGTTTCCTGCTCCCGGGGTGTGCCAAAAGAAGCGGAACACTCTTCAAACACTTCGGCCATCTCGGGCATGTGCTCTTTAAAGGCGTTGATAATAGCCTGAACACCCCAGATAAAAATACCGGAGTTCCACACAAAATCTCCGCTTTCAATAAATTTCTTGGCAAGCGCCAGTTGCGGTTTTTCGGTAAACGTTTTAACCTTCTTTATAAATTTTTTATCGGGCAAAAACTGAATATACCCATAGCCGGTTTCAGGCCGGGAGGGAGTAATGCCCAATGTGATCAGCTTATCTTGATTATTTGCCTGGTCAACCGCCTGGTTCAGCACGTGCTGGAACTCATTCTCTTTCATGATCAGATGATCGGCCGGGCTGGCAATGATAACCGCGTCCGGCCGGTGCTGGCGAATACGGTAGCTGGCATAGGCAATGCAGGCTGCTGTATTTTTCCGCATGGGCTCGGCCAGTACCTGTTCGTCACGCAAATCAGGTAACTGTTCACGCACCAGGTGGGCATGATCCTGGTGGGTTACCACATAGATGCGCTCAGGAGGGCACAACGGAAGAAACCGTTCGTAGGTCATCTGCAGAAGCGTTTTACCAACGCCCAGCACATCCAGAAACTGCTTAGGTCGCTCATTGCGGCTGTAGGGCCAAAAGCGTACTCCCACGCCACCGGCCATTAATACCACATGCAGGTTTTTTTTCATTATGGCTTTTCCCCTTCAGGGAGCATTAGCAGTTTATGGTTGAGTCGTTTCATTCAGGCAATGCCTTCCTTGAGCAAATCGTGAAGGTGAATAAATCCGTTTACCTTTTCTCCGTCCATTACCACCAATTGAGTAATGTTGTTCTCCTGCATCATGTGCAGGGCTTTAACCGCGAATTCATCGCGCTGAATGTTTTTGGGATTTGGCGTCATAATCGCAGCAGCACGGATGCCCGTCAGGTCAGGGTTTTTCTGCAGCATCCTTCGCAAGTCGCCATCGGTTATAATTCCCAGCAACTTTCTGTTGCCATCCACTACTGCGGTACACCCTAAGCGCTTGGAAGTGATTTCTACAATTACCTCTTTTAACGTGGCCTCCTGGCTAACCAATGGCAGTTCATTATTCACTGAAATATCCGAAACCCTTAAATACAGTTGCTTGCCCAATGATCCGCCCGGATGAAACATAGCAAAATCCGATTCGGTAAAGTTGCGCAGGTTAACCAGGCAAACGGCCAGCGCATCGCCCATGGCCAGGTGGGCAGTGGTGCTGGTAGTGGGGGCCAGGTTGTTGGGGCATGCTTCCTGCTCGATGGTGGCGTTTAACACATAATCGGCCTGTTGCGCCAGGTAAGATTTGGTGTTACTGACCAGAGCAACAAGTTTGGAGCCCCTGCGTTTTAACAGCGGCACGAGTACCTTTATTTCAGGGGTATTGCCGCTTTTGGAGATACAGATAACAATATCCTCCCGTTGAATCATGCCCAAATCGCCATGAATGGCATCGGCTGCATGCATAAACAGAGCGGGCGTGCCGGTGGAATTGAGCGTGGCCACAATTTTATTGGCTATAATGGCACTTTTGCCAATGCCGGTTATGACAACCCGGCCATTTGACGAATAAATTTCGTTTACACAGGCTTCAAAGTCGTCATCAATAAAATTTGTGAGATTTTCTATTGCCCGGGATTCATTTATTAATACTTCCCGTGCAATGTTTTTAATATTTTTTGCTAAATTCAATTCCCTTTCAAAATTAGCTTTGTCAACAGGCAAAGATAGAAAGATTTGACACTAACCGTTGTTAGGTAATTATGATGTTGGTAGAAGAGAAAGACACTTTAAAACTTAAACTGAAGGAGGTTTTCGGTTACGGCCACTTCCGGGGCAACCAAGAAACAATCATCAGGAATTTGCTGGATGGCCGCAATACGTTCGTTATTATGCCCACCGGGGCCGGCAAGTCGTTGTGTTACCAGTTGCCTGCCCTACTGCTGGATGGCCTGGCTGTGGTGATTTCGCCCCTGATTGCCCTGATGAAAAATCAGGTTGACCAGTTGAATGCCTATGGCGTCAACGCACGGTTCCTTAATTCCACGCTGTCGAAGGGCGAAATAACAAAACTTAAAAAAGACGCCCTGGCCGGCACAGTCAAGTTACTTTACGTAGCGCCCGAGTCGCTCACCAAAGAAGAGAACATTGAGTTCCTTAAGAAAGTAAAGGTTTCGTTTGTCGCCATAGACGAAGCCCATTGTATTTCGGAATGGGGCCACGATTTCCGCCCGGAATACCGCAGGATAAAAACCATGATCCAGCAACTGGGCGACCTTCCCATTATGGCCCTCACGGCAACGGCAACCCCCAAAGTACAACTTGACATTCAGAAAAACCTGCAGATGGAGGATGCCGATGTGTTCATCAGTTCCTTCAACCGCAAAAACCTGTATTACGAAGTACGGCCTAAAAAAGAAACGAAAAAGCAGCTCATCAAATTCCTGCGCGACAACCGCGGCAAATCAGGAATTGTGTATTGCTTAAGCCGAAAAAAGGTTGAAGAAATTGCCAACCTGATTTCGGTAAATGGTTTTAAAGCCGCTCCTTACCATGCCGGCCTTGAGCCGGACGTGCGTGAAAAAAACCAGGATGCCTTCCTCAACGAAGAAATTGACATCATCGTAGCCACCATTGCCTTCGGCATGGGCATCGATAAGCCCGATGTGCGGTTTGTGGTGCACTACGATGTACCCAAATCGCTCGAAGGCTACTATCAGGAAACCGGCCGCTCAGGCCGTGACGGCCTGGAAGGCCACTGCCTGATGTTCTACAGCCACAACGACCTTAACAAACTCGAAAAATTCAACAAAGATAAATCCGTACAGGAACGCGAAAACGCACGCATCCTGCTGCAGGAAATGGAATTTTATGCCGAATCGCCCGTATGCCGCAGGCGCCAGTTGCTGCACTACTTTGGCGAAGAATTTAAAGAAGACAATTGCGGCATGTGCGACAATTGCGTGCACCCGCGCGAACGATTTGACGGAACCGAATACGTTAAGGTGGTGTTGCAGGCCGTAAAACAAACCAATGAACGCTTCGGCCTGAACCACCTCGTTAACGTTATCCGCGGCATCGAAGATGAGTATGTAAAAAGCCACGCCCACTTTGACCTGCCGGTTTTTGGCAAAGGCAGTGACGAAGACGCAGACTTCTGGAAATCCGTTATCCGGCAAACCTTAATTTACCAATACCTCGATAAGGACATTGAAAACATCGGTGCGCTTAAACTATCGAAAAAAGGCGAAGCTTTCTTGAAAAAACCGCATCCCATTGAACTGGCACGCGACCACGACTTCACCACCGACCTTGACGATGAAGAAGTATCAT
>CAYNIH010000273.1:0-3355 GCA_964397115.1 uncultured Roseivirgaceae bacterium
GGTTGACCCTGTAGTGGCCGATGCCCTAGACAAACTCTTTATTCTGCATGCCGACCACGAACAGAACTGCTCCACTTCCACGGTACGCATTGTCGGTTCATCGAAAGCCAGCATCTATTCCGCCATATCAGCAGGTATAAATGCGCTTTGGGGGCCTCTGCACGGAGGCGCCAATCAGGAAGTAATCATCATGCTGGAGAATATCCGGAAGGATGGCGGAAACATTGATAAGTGGATTGCCAAAGCCAAAGATAAGAACGATCCCTTCCGGCTGATGGGCTTTGGCCACCGGGTTTACAAAAACTTCGACCCGCGCGCCAAAATCATTAAAAAAGCAGCCGATGATGTTTTAAATAAACTCGGAGTCAACGATCCGATTTTGGATATCGCCAAAAAACTTGAAGAAATCGCACTAAAGGACCCTTACTTCGTAGAGCGTAAACTTTATCCCAATGTTGATTTTTACTCAGGAATCATCTACCGTGCATTGGGTATCCCGGTGGATATGTTCACGGTAATGTTTGCCATGGGCCGCCTGCCGGGTTGGATAGCCCAATGGAAAGAACTGCGCGATCAGGGCGAACCTATAGGCAGACCGCGCCAGGTGTACACCGGCAAAACGCTAAGAGCTTTTGTACCCATCGAAAAACGCTGAACTTCAATCTCAGGTTTGAATTTGTAAGGCTGAAGGATTACTTTCAGCCTTATTTTTTTATGGAACTCACCGAACAATTTAACCAGGCCGTAGCCCGATCCAAGGAACTAACCAGGCGTCCTTCCAATGAAGAACTGTTGCAACTCTATGCCTTGTACAAACAATCAACCGATGGCGATGTAAGCGGGGAACGTCCCGGTGGCTTCGACTTTAAAGCTATAGCCAAGTACGATGCCTGGGCAACTCTCAAAGGCAAACCCCGAGAACAAGCTATGCAGGAGTATATTGATTTAATGAAGCGCCTGGAGGCCTCCTACCGGTAACTGCAAATATGCAAAACCTGTTTTATCAGCCGGGTATTTCAACGGGAGTTACCCACCTCAATCCGGATGAATCGCGTCACTGCATAAAAGTGCTCCGAAAAAAAAACGGTGAGATAATTTTCATTACTGACGGCCGTGGAAATATTTTTGAAGCCGAGGTTACCAAAGCCGACCCTGATAACTGCAAGTTTACCGTACACCGTTCCAAGCATTACCTGGCCAAACCCTACGCTTTTCACCTCGGTATTGCCCCCACCAAAAATGCTGACCGCATGGAATGGCTTGTGGAGAAAAGCATTGAAATCGGCATTGACCGCATTTCATTTATTCAGACCGCTCATTCTGAACGAACTACCCTCAATGCTCAACGATTGGAAAAGATTGCCGTGAGCGCCATGAAACAGTCCTTATACCCCTACCTCCCGGAGATTGAATCCGTCATACCGATAAACCAATTTCTTAACCGAATAACCAGCAACCAGAAATTCATTGCTCAGGCAAAGCCGGGCAACCCTCACCTTATGGATAGTGCCTCACCAGGTGGCTCCTGTACCGTGTTGATAGGCCCTGAAGGCGATTTCGCCCCGGATGAGCTTGATCAGGCTATAGCAAAAGGGTTTATCCCCGTTTCACTTGGAACATCCCGCCTGCGCACTGAAACAGCAGGCCTTACGGCATGCCATATCCTGAGCCTGATAAACAGGCATTTCATTAAAAACCCTACATCCCTAACAAAATGTGCCTGACGAGGGAACTAAAGTATTTTGATTTTGAGTAACATTGTGATATGGAACGAAAAGCTGAGATTCAAAAGACCATTTACGACAATGCCAAGTCGCATTTTCTCGGAAACTTCCCCGATTCACTGCCCATTGAACAAGCCTATGTTCACATCGGCATGTACCTGGGTTGGATAATTGAGAACGATCTCTACTCCGAATACTTTGAGGAAGAAGCGTCCATCCAGATTTTCAGATTTAAACGCAGGGAGATTTCATGCACCATACTAAGTGAGATCTGGGACGGGTACCTCGGTTACGAGTTGTTTAACCGGCAGGGAAATATGTTTACCTACTACTACTATGGTGGAGGACTTTACCGAAACGATTATGACGAACTGCTGGTTAAGTCATTGCCCTCAATTTACCACGTTACCGATAGTTGGGAGAACTACGAAAAAATGAAGACGCGCATTGACATGCGCTTTCAGGATTGGAAAAAACTTGTAGGCGGTTTCTGATTGTTATTTCACTTTCCCTGATTTATCGACAACCAACTGCAGCTCACCTGCGCGTATCACCAGCTCGCCATTTTCGGGCAAATACTGCATACCCTCAGGCATAAAATCCAGCATCAGGTTTGTTGACCATGATAATCCGTCAAACCGGTAAATTTTAGCCAGGGTTGCCGGATATTTTTCTTTTACTTTGCCTCCCCACCAAATGAGTGCAAAGAAAATATTTTCACCCTGATCGGCAGTTACCGCTGCTTTTATCGCGTTCAGCCTCCGTTCTTTCAGGTTTTGCTTGTCAATGGCAAACCGTACCTTAATGCTAGGCTTTCGCGAGGAGGTAACATCATAAAAGTATCCTTCACCATTCAGCGAATCGGAAAACACAATGCCCACGGTATATTTCGGTTCAATAAGCAATGGCTTAAACCTGGATTTCCGCGTGGTAGTGAGGGGAATGGAATCGGAGCCGCTTATCAGCCAGTTAATGGATTCGGTGCGCTGGGCCAGCGTTTCAAATTTTTTCTTCATTTCACGGTCAGCAAATTCCCGCTCAGCTTTTACCCAGCTTTTCAATAAGGCTGCACTATTATACGTAGTAGTAACAAAATACTGGTAGTTAAGTGCTTCTTCGTCAATATTACGCGTCATGAGTTTAACCGCCAGGCTATCAACTTTTTTCAGGTAGTTAATTTCCTCTTTGGTGCGTTCAAGCTGCAGAAAGACGTTGGCTGAATCTTTCAATCGCCTGGAGTCCATCAGCACCGATTTGTATTCCAGGTCGGCCATCTTCAGCGCGAGAATATCCAGTGGCAACGGCTCAGGATCGAGTTTTTTAAGCTTATCGCTTAAAAGACTTTCTGCAAGCCTGGCCAGGCCGCTGTGTACAGAAAGCGAATCGGCCTTTAGTTTATCGGCAAGTTTATTGATTTCAATATCATAGGTAATCAATTCCTCTTTAATCGATTTAAGTTCGCCATCAATTATCCTGATGGCCTGATCCGCAAATCCCTTATAATTCCAGATGAGCAGGTCGTTCTTATAGAAATCAGTGAGTTCACCTCCATCCTTCTTGAAGTCTTTGATTTCATGAACATTCCACTGCTGATTGTAAGAAATTTTACCCAGGTTACTGATGCTGGTTTT
>CAYNIH010000274.1:0-3354 GCA_964397115.1 uncultured Roseivirgaceae bacterium
GCACCTATGTGGTTAGCCGGACGTGCAAACAACCATACCAGGAAATTTGTCCAGAAATAGGCCCTGAAAAAAACCTTGACTGCAATCCGTGGATAAAAATAAAAAAGCACTGCACCCATAAACAACAGGGGCACCGTATTGGAAATGAGGTGCAGCAAATCGCCATGGATCATGGGCGAAAGGAAAATACCCACCACTCCGACCAGTGAACGGGGCCTTATTCCATATTCACTGATGGGGAAGGAAAAGCTTGCTTCAAGAAAAAAGCAAAGCCACATTAAAAAAACAAGCCGGAGGGGTACTTGGGAACTTCCCAGAAACGTACGTTCGGGCATCCGTCTGGTATTCAGTTAGTAAGAATAGGCTTAATCATCGGAAGTTTAACGTACCTGGCTTCCTCTGCTCCGATTTTGCTTAACCCCAGAAACCCACCTGAGGAACGAGCGGTCGTTTCCGCTATCTCGAGCAATGCCTGATACATCTCTCTTGCCAAAGCAAGCTCGAGTTTTGGAAACAATTCATTCAACCTCGTTAACTCATCGACAATCATAACATTGCGGTCAGTTGGCTCAATTGGATACTCCTGCATCAATATTTTGAATTTATCTTCAAAATCACTACTAACCTCCTTCAACAGCGCTGCGAGAGAAGTAGTGGAACGCCTATGCTTTTTTTCCACCGAATGGATAGCTCCGAGGATTTCTTTCCGGTCAATGTTCCCATCGGCACCGGCAATGAGCATGCTCACCAATATCGGGGCCTTATAAGCAAGGTCGATTTCCTGATGGGTCAGATGATCAAACTCGGGTATCATTGGTTAGGTAAAGTTGTCGAATAAAAGCGGCTAATTAAACTTTTATCAATTAAAAAACTGGCGTATTTTCACTGCAAACAAAACCAGGGAATGTACGAAAAGGACCCCGTGAAGATTTTTGTAGTTGAAGACGACCCCGCTTATATTAAGTTTTTGAAGTATGTGCTTGGGCTTAACCCCGACTACGATGTTGAATACTATACTACCGGGAAAGACTGCCTGAATAACTTGCATAAAAAGCCGGATGTGATCACCCTTGACTACTCCCTACCTGACCAGCCGGGTGAAAAAGTACTTGAACAAATAAGGAATTACGATCCAACCATTAATGTAATCATTGTATCAGCCCAGGAGAAAATCGGCACAGCCGTTGAATTACTTAAAGCCGGTGCCTACGATTATATTACCAAAGATCAAGACACAAAGGAACGTCTGTTCAGTTCCATCAATAACGCCCGCGATAAGGCTTCGCTCATTCGCGAAATCAACCACCTTAAAAGAGAAATAACCGAAAAATATGAATTCGGCAAAAGCATAGTTGGATCCAGTCCTGCCATTAAAAAGGTCTTTGAGTTGCTGGAAAAAGCAGTAAAATCCAATATTTCTGTTTCAATAACAGGTGAAACAGGTACCGGTAAGGAGCTGGTAGCCAAGGCAATACACTATAATTCAAAGAAAAAGGATAAACCGTTTGTGGCTGTGAATATCACGGCCATCCCGTCAACTCTTATCGAAAGTGAGTTGTTCGGGCATGAAAAGGGAGCATTTACCGGGGCTACAACAAGGCGGATAGGAAAGTTTGAAGAGGCCGAAGGCGGTACAATTTTTCTTGACGAAATTGGTGAGATGGACCTGAGTTTGCAAGCTAAGTTACTGCGTGTTTTACAGGAGCGAGAGATCACCCGCGTTGGTGGAAACCAAACTATTAAACTTGACGTAAGGCTTATCACTGCAACCCATAAAGACCTGGCCGAAGAAGTGAAGGTCGGGCGATTCCGTGAAGACCTGTATTACCGCCTACTTGGGTTGCCGATCCATCTGCCCCCCTTGCGGGAAAGGGGCAGTGATATCCTGCTTATTGCAAAGCATTTTCTTGACCAGTTTGCCAAAGAAAACCAGTTGCCCCGATTCACCATTACGCCAGAAGCGCAGGAAAAGTTGCTCTCCTACTCCTTTCCAGGTAATATCCGCGAATTAAAGTCGCTAGTAGAGTTGGCTGCTGTAATGACTGATGATCAGACGATTAAACCGGGTAATATAACCTTAGCTAACATTACCCGGCCGGAATCATTTTTCCTGAAAGAAATGACAATGCAGGAGTATATGTACCGGATCATCCGCCACTTTTTAAATAAGTACGACAATAATGTACTTGAAGTGGCCAGGCGGTTGGACATCGGCAAATCATCGTTGTACCGTTATCTGAAAGAAATGGACGCTGCCGGAATCTGACGTGAACGATCTGCTTACATATATCCGGAAGGGAGGTTTTTATAAGTCGGTTGTTGAAGATGGCTCCGACCTGATTTTTATTGTCGATTTTCAGGGACGCATCCTCTACCTCAACGATTCGGTACGCCAAACGCTGGGCTACTCAGCTAAAAAACTCATCGGTAAATCCTTCTTTGATTATATTCTTCCGGAAAGCCGCCATGCTTTTGAGGTGGAATTCAGAAAAAGCACCCGCAAAACCTACAATGAAAAAGTTGAGTTTCAATTTCTATGCAGCGACCGAACCTACCGTTTTCTTGAATTCAACTCCATCAACCTGAAAAAAAAGGGAGGCCCGCCAGGTCTGATACTTGATTGCCGAGACATCACCCAACGGAAAAAAGATGCTGAAGAGTTGATTCGGCTGCAAAAAGCTAAGGAACAATTTCTTGCCAACATTAGTCACGAAATACGCACACCCATTAACGGCATTGCAGGAATGGCCGGCTTATTGAGTGAAAATCCAAGCGAAGAAGAGCGGCAAACCTACCTGAATGCCATCCGGCATTCGGCTGAAAACCTGAAAGTAATTATTAACGACCTGCTTGACCTGGCCGCTATCGAATCGGGTAAACTTAAGTTTGAAAAGATCCCGTTCAATGCCCACGACCTGGTTACCTCATTGATTAGTACGTTTACCTACCAGGCCAGGGAAAAAAACCTCGAATTGAAAAGCCAGGTTGCCGACAATGCCAACCGTATTTTGCTGGGTGACCCCGTGCGGCTAAACCAGATTTTGATTAACCTGATAAGCAATGCCATCAAATTTACTCATGTCGGCAGGGTAACCGTTTCCTGCTCTGTGGAACGCGAATACAAAAAAAACTGCTGGCTTAAGGTATCTGTACAGGATACCGGAGTAGGCATTCCAAGAGAAAAACTCAATACAATTTTTGAAAGCTTTAGCCAGGCTGATGAATCGGTTACCCGAAGGTATGGAGGCACCGGCCTGGGTCTTGCCATCGCCCGCCAACTGGTAGAACAGCAAAAGGGGACAATTCATGTTGAAAGTTCCGAAAATGCCGGGTCAGAATTTACTATTGTAATAC
>CAYNIH010000275.1:0-3303 GCA_964397115.1 uncultured Roseivirgaceae bacterium
TAAAGGTGCCCGCCTTTTCTAACTCCGGTAGTTTCCGCTGACAAACGGTTGGCTAAAGCTATGGGTATTTTGGCATTTCCTATACCTTTGGTTTAACAAACGTGATATAGCAAAAGACAATGGTATCCTGGACTGGCGTGTACCCTGCGTTAACCACCAAGTTTACAGCCGATGATAAACTTGATTTACCCCTTTTCGAAAAGAACCTGAATGCCCAGCTTCAGGCTGGCGTGGAAGGCCTTATACTAGGAGGTACACTGGGAGAAGCCAGTGTGTTGAGCAACGATGAGAAATTTACCCTCGTTAAATTCACTGTTGAGAAAGTTGAAGGCAAAGTACCGGTAGTGATGAACATTGCCGAAGGAAGTACACGCGAGGCATTAAAACTGGCAGCGGAAGCTGAAAAACTGGGGGCTACCGGACTGATGATGTTGCCCCCCATGCGATACAAATCGGATCACCGCGAAACCGTTGCCTTTTTCAAAGCCGTTGCCGAGTCGTGCGGGTTGCCCATTATGGTCTATAATAACCCCGTTGACTATAAAACCGAAGTAACACTAGACATGTTTGCTGAGCTGGCGGCCAATAAAAATATTCAGGCAGTAAAAGAATCAACCCGGGATGTGTCCAATGTTACCCGCATGATAAACCGATTTGGTAATCGGTTTAAAATACTTTGTGGTGTGGATACCCTTGCCATGGAAGAGTTGATGCTTGGCGCAGATGGCTGGGTAGCCGGCTTGGTCTGTGCTTTTCCAAGTGAAACCGTGGCGGTATATCAACTGACCAAAGCCGGAAAGATTGACGAGGCACTGAAAATTTACCGCTGGTTTCTGCCGTTACTTGAACTTGATATTCATCCGAAACTTGTACAGTATATCAAGTTGGCTGAGCAGGAAACCGGCCTTGGCTCGGAGTACGTACGCGCTCCGCGCTTAACCCTTGTGGGCGAGGAGCGGGAAAGGGTGCTCAACATTATCCGGCAGGGAATAAAGAACAGGCCGAAGGTGGATGCTTGATGCCGATACTGGATCACCATCATCCAGCGTGGTAAGTAAAGAACATGAACTATACCGCTACAACCATCAGGGAAGTAAACGAGGTGCTGAATGAAGCGCACCTGGCGTTTCTTTCATACAAAAATTTCCCGGGTAAAAAGAAAGCAGAATTTTTACGCGCCATTGCCGATGAAGTTGAAGCGCTGGGTGATGTGCTGGTGAAGACCGCTATGCAGGAAACGAACCTGCCCGAAGCCCGCATTATTAATGAACGGGGCCGCACTACCGGGCATTGCCGCATGTTTGCCAACCTGGTGGAAGAAGGCTCGTGGGTGGAAGCGCGAATAGACACGGCCATCCCTGACCGGATGCCTGCCCCCAAACCCGATATCCGTAAAATGCTGGTACCTATCGGACCCGTGGTGGTATTTGGCGCGGCCAATTTTCCGCTTGCCTACTCTACTGCCGGAGGCGATACAGCATCGGCCCTGGCAGCAGGCTGCACCGTAATTGTTAAGGCTCATCCTGCCCATGTCGGCACCTCAACGCTGGTAGCGGATGCCATTAAACAAGCGATGGAAAAAACAGGCATGCCTAAAGGCGTTTTTCAACATGTGTATGGAGCCGGCTTTGAGGTGGGGCAGGCACTGGTGAAGCATCCGCTTACCAAAGCAGTTGGGTTTACCGGATCGCTGGCGGGAGGTAAAGCGCTGTTTGATATCGCCAGTCAGCGGCCTGAACCCATTCCGGTATTTGCCGAAATGAGCAGCATTAACCCGGTTATCCTGCTGCCCGATACGCTTGCGCGCGATGCAGATGCTGCTGCGGTGAAGCTGGCAGGCTCCATCACGCTGGGTGTGGGACAATTCTGTACTAACCCGGGTTTGATTATCGCCATGGAGGGCCTGGGTCTTGATCGGTTTATACAAAGTCTTTCGGTTGAAATCCAAAAAGCATTGCCGGGCACCATGCTGCATCAGGGTATTGCAGATAATTACATGAATAAATTAACGCGGGCATTGGCACAGAAGGGTGTTAAGGTTGAAGCCCAATCATCAACGGATGCCTCGGCAGATCAAGGCAGGCCATTAGTGGCTTCGGCACCCGCATACGAGTTTTGTAAAAATCCCGCGCTGGCCGAAGAAGTGTTCGGTCCGTTTTCGTTAATTATCCGGTGTCAAAACCTTGACGAACTTCACCGCGTTGTAAACCGCCTCAACGGCCAGTTAACAACCACCCTTATTGCTGATGAGGCAGAACTGGCAAGACATAAAAACCTGCTAAACACGGTAATCGAAAAAGCCGGCCGCATCATTCTTAACGGTGTGCCTACCGGAGTGGAGGTGTGCCCTTCCATGATGCATGGCGGTCCGTTTCCGGCTACTACCGATTCGCGCTTTACAGCCGTTGGAACCGATGCAGTAAAGCGGTTTGCCAGGCCGGTGGCCTTCCAGAATTTTGCGGATACCCTGCTGCCCGATGAGTTGAAAGAGGCTAACCCGTTAGGCATCTGGCGGATGAGAAACGGAACGTGGGGGAGGGAATAATACTGGTTATTTGATGGGTGATGCCCGATTCTGGAAAGTGTATAAAAAATAAATTCGATAAGTAATAGCCGTGTCGCACAAAACGAATAACGATCAACGATTAACGAACAACTATTCTTCTGCAAAGCCCTTCTTCTGCATTGATGCGCACACCTGCGGCAACCCCGTGCGGGTGGTGGCCGGTGGGGGTCCGCAACTGGAAGGAAAAAACATGAGCGAAAAGCGCCAGCATTTTCTTCGTGAGTACGACTGGATACGAAAAGGATTAATGTTTGAACCGCGCGGGCACGATATGATGAGTGGCAGTATTTTATACCCACCCTCCGATCCGGCCAATGACATCGGCATTCTTTTCATTGAAACAAGCGGCTGCTTGCCGATGTGCGGGCATGGTACAATTGGCACGGTCACCGTTGCCATTGAACACGGCCTGGTAACACCCAAAATACCAGGAGTGCTTAACCTGGAAGTTCCGGCCGGATTGGTGCGTGTAGAGTACCGGCAAGAGGGAAAGAAGGTGAAATCGGTAAAAATCCGGAATGTAAAAGCCTACCTGGCGGCCGAAAACATCACAGCCGGCTGCCCCGGCCTGGGTGAATTAACGCTGGACGTTGCCTATGGCGGAAACTTTTATGCCATTGTGGATGTGCAGAAAAATTTTCCGGGGCTTGAACATTTCTCAGCCGATCGGCTCATCAGTTGGAGCCGGGCGCTGCGAAAAAATATTAATGAAAAATACACGTTTGTCCACCCCGATA
>CAYNIH010000276.1:0-3303 GCA_964397115.1 uncultured Roseivirgaceae bacterium
TGCTGCAAGGCGACCAGCGCGAAAAACTGGTAGGCCTTCTTGCCAAGGAAGGGTATAAGGTGAAGCGGGTGGGGTAACCTGTGTTTATACTCCCGTCAAAACTTTTATTACCGGATTCATCACCACCTTCGAGTTAATTGAATTGGTTATCAGGCAGGCGGCCTCTGATTTTTGCAGGATGCGCTCCGCGCGTTCATAATCCTGCTCTCGTGTAATAATCACTTCCGGCTCAAGCAAAATTTCTGTCATCCGGTACTTGCCCTCAACCTGGTCAAGTTTTCCGGTAGCTTTGCAGGCAAAGCGCTCAAACGAAAGTTTGGAATTTTCGGCAATGGCCAGAAAGGTTGTCAGCAGGCAACTGCTCACCGCGGCCGTAAACAAATGTTCGGGCGACCAGATTTTATCCATTCCTTTAGGAAAGGGAGGAGGTGTAGCCACCGTGAGTTGATCAGTCAGTTCATCCGAGTAGAGCGTGCCTTTGCGATCGGCATCCCAGCGAAGGTTTACGGTATAATTGTGCGAGAATGACATCGTTTTAATTTTCTGTAAAAATGTGTTCCGGAGTGTTTTTGCACTATGACTTAGGTCACACAGCCTGCTGATTTTCAAAGCCCGTCAGGATTTGTTATTTTGGACAGCATGAGTACCCAGCAGCGATTCCAGGAACTAAAGGCGATTCGCATCAGACGAATTCAGTTTGAGCGGGTGGTAAAAGATACGTTCTTTATTACTCTGGGAGTTTTGGCAGCATCCTTCGGGCTAAAGGGTTTTCTTTTGCCGAACAAGTTCCTGGATGGCGGTGTCATGGGTATTTCCCTGCTGATAAACCAGCTTACGAATACGGATTTATCCTTGCTGGTGGTCGTGCTCAATGCCCCGTTCATTGTTATTGGCTACACCCAGGTATCCCGGTTGTTTGCTGTCAAAACACTTATTGCCATTGTGGGGTTGGCGCTGGCGCTTTATTGGATTGATTTTCCACTGGTAACCGATGACGATTTACTCATTGCGTTTTTTGGAGGGTTTTTTCTTGGTGCCGGCATCGGCTTGTCCATACGGGGCGGCAGTGTGCTGGACGGAACCGAAGTGCTGGCCATCTACACCAGCCGGAAGACCACGCTCACCGTGGGGGATATTATCCTCGGTTTGAATCTGGTGATTTTTTCGGTGGCGGCTTACCTGATTGCTGTTGAAACGGCACTGTATGCGATACTCACTTACCTGGTAGCCTCCAAAACCGTTGACTTTGTCGTGCACGGTATTGAAGAATACACCAGTGTGATGATTGTATCCGAAAAAAGCGAAGAAATTAAAGATGCCATCACTAACCGCATGGGCCGTGGTGTTACGATATTGAAAGGGCAAAGCGGATTTGGAAAAACCGGTCATCGTGTTAAAGAATTGAACGTTATCTTTTCGGTGATAACCCGCCTTGAACTACAAAAACTGAAGACCGAAATTTCCAAGATTGATGAACACGCATTTGTGGTGGAAAACAGCATCAACGATGTAAAGGGTGGCATGATTAAAAAGCGGCCCTTCCATGATTAACGATACCGATAACTTTCCATACACATGAACCGATTGGCGCTTGTTATTTGCATGGGGCTGGGTGTTGCCTGTTTGGGCCAACCTAATCCTAAGATTGCTAAAATTGATTCCGCACTGACGTACCTCTACCAACGTCAGTTGTTCAACGGTGTGGTACTGATTGGTGAAAAGGGCAAAATCCTTTACAAAAAAGCTTTTGGTATAGCCGATCCGGTTTCCGGAAAAACATTAACTCTTGCATCATCATTTAACCTGGCTTCTGTTTCAAAACAATTTTACGCGATCCTGGTCGTCATACTGAACGAACAAGGTAAACTCCGTTATGATGATCCGGTAAGGAACTATTTGCCATCATTTCCTTACCCAGCCATCACCATACGCCACCTGCTTAACCAGGTTTCGGGATTGCCCGAGTATTTTGAACCGGCCGATCGCGAAATGAACCTGCTGGATACCCTGACCAATGCCCGCGTACTGGATTGGCTTGCTGCCAAAAAGCCGGCTTTGGTTTTTGAGCCAGGCGAACGATGGGAGTATTGCAACACCAACTACATCCTGCTGGGCTCGCTTGTTGAAAAAGTATCGGGCATGCCGGCCAGCCGATTCTTTTATCAGGCAATTGCCAACCCCTTAAAACTCACCAATACCTACGTTTATACGCTGAAGATGAACGAGCGCCCGGCCTCCGCAGTGACGGGCTTTTGCTTTAAGGAAGGAAAGCCGGTGCTTAATGACATGAACCATTTTGATGGCGTGGTTGGCGATGGCAATGTGTTCTCCTCAGCCGAAGATTTGTACAAATGGGATCAGGCCCTGTACACGGAGAAACTGATAAAACGGACTACACGCCAGGAAGCCTTTGCTCCGGGCAAACTCAATTCGGGGAGCAGCTACCCGTACGGCTTCGGCTGGTTTATTGATGAGCCGGAAAAAATAATTTCACACACCGGCAGTTGGGCGGGGTTCCGCACGCTGATGGTGCGGTATCTCGGGAAAAATCAAACCGTTATAGTTCTCTCCAATGGTACCAATAGTACTGCCCGTATAGTGCGCAACATCTGGGAGGAAAAGCCTTATCAACTTCCGGTAACGCAGTTGATCACCAACGTAAAAATTGTAAATGGCACCGGCTTACCTGCTTTCACCGGCAGCGTGCGTATTGTTGACGACCGGATAGCCGATGTCGGGATGCTCACCCCCTTGCCAGGTGAAGCGGTAACAAATGGAAACGGCTACGTGCTGGCTCCCGGATTTATCGACAGCCACAGCCACCACGATTGGGGCTTGCGCGAAAATCCCTCGTGCATTGCGGCAACCAACCAGGGGATTACCACTATAGTTGTAGGGCAAGATGGTGGGTCAACGCCCATTGACTCCATTGCTGATTTACTTAAAGCCCGCCCGGTCAGCATCAACATTGCCACTTTTACCGGTCATGCTTCGCTGCGGCAAAAGGCCATGAAAGGGGATGTGCTCCGAAAATCCACATCCAATGAACTGCTTCAGATGCAGGCAATTCTTAAACAGGAAATGGAAAGCGGGTCGCTGGGTCTCTCTACCGGTCTTGAATACGAGCCGGCCTTTTATGCCAGCCGGGATGAGGTAATTGAACTGGCTAAAACGGCCGCATCCTATGGCGGTCGTTACATCAGCCACATCCGCAGCGAAGATGTACACCTTGACCGGGCATTGGAGGAATTGGTAGACATCGGCCGGCAAGCCAATATACCCGTACAGATTTCGCATTTCAAA
>CAYNIH010000277.1:0-3280 GCA_964397115.1 uncultured Roseivirgaceae bacterium
TGCCGACATACAATACCGATATGGCCATGAATAAACCGGCCGCCTTCCTTCGAAATTTTTTTAAGGGCATCCAAGTACGTGGCTACGGCCTGTTTATCAATCAGAGGCCCTACATGATTGTTCGGATCAAGCGGGTTACCGATGCGGAGTTGCGAATAAGCCTTTTTTAGTTTTTCCTTAACCGTTGCGTATACCTGCTCGTGCACAATCAGCCTGCGTGTAGTGGTGCAGCGCTGGCCGGCCGTGCCCACCGCACCAAACAAGGCTCCCCGGATGGCCATATCCAGGTTGGCGTGTGGCGTAATGATAATGGCATTGTTGCCGCCCAGTTCAAGCAACGCCCTGCCCAATCGGTCGCTCACCGTTTTGCCAACGGCTTTGCCCATGCGCACCGAGCCGGTTGCCGAAACGAGGGGTATCCGTTCGTCTGAGGCCAAAAGCCGGCCAATGGAGGCATCGCCATTTACAATGCACGACACGCCTTCGGGCACATTATTTTTATTGAACACTTCCCTTACGATATTCTGGCAGGCGATGCTGCACAGCGGAGTTTTCTCTGACGGCTTCCAGATGCACGTATCGCCACACACCCAGGCAATCATGGCATTCCACGACCACACGGCTACAGGGAAATTGAAGGCTGAAATAATTCCTACTACTCCCAGCGGGTGATACTGCTCGTACATGCGGTGGTTAGGACGCTCGGAGTGCATGGTAAACCCGTGTAACTGACGGGAGAGCCCAACGGCAAAATCACAGATATCAATCATCTCCTGCACTTCGCCCAGTCCTTCCTGGTACGACTTGCCCATTTCGTAAGATACCAGTTTACCCAAGGGTTCTTTGTATGCCCGAAGGGCTTCACCAAGCTGCCGGACGATTTCCCCCCGTTTGGGAGCTGGCCATTGCCGCCACTCCAAAAATGCTTTATGGGCTTGCTGCACTACCGTGTGAAATGACTTCTCATCGGCAGAAAATACAGTACCTATCAGTTTCCCGTCAACCGGGGATATCGATTTTATTTTTATTGGCGTAGTCGTTTTATAGGTTTTATTTCCGGTAGAAACACCGGGCATTGACTTTTTTATACCCAATACGTTGAGCGCTTCCTGTATTCCAAATGCCTTCATAAATAACGGCTTGAACTGCCGCCACAAAACTACATTTTACCAGTCTAATCCGTATGATTTTTTCTCACCATTCAAATAATATCCTTCAATCAGAATTCCTCCATTTTTGTAGCGGAGCATGCGCTTGAAGTCCACCGCATCGTCAACGGGAACTTTGTCTAAAAATCCAATGACAAATCCTTTCTGTAACCCTGCCTCCTTCCATTTTCCTTCGGCAACGGTAACCAGCACACCGCCTTCAAGATTTAGCCTGGCCAAGTCAGCCAGCGAAGCATCTTCCAAGCCAACGCCTTGTAAATCGAACGGCTCATCCAACCGGTACAGTTCTTCCTTGCCTGCGTTGTTCTTGAGTTTTGCCGTAACTTTATTGGTTTTACCCTGGCGGATAAAGGTTACCGTTACTGTTTTTCCCGGTCGGTGGCGTGCCACCCATTCCTGTAATTCCGATACTGAATTTACCCGGTGCTGATCGATGGCGGTGATCACATCGCCTTGCCGGATGCCCGACTCATCGGCCGCACTGCCCTTATTAACGAGCCTTACCAGCACTCCCTGGTTTGTCGGCAGGCTTAATTCTTCAGCAATGGCGGCATCAACATTTTCAATTTGAACTCCCAACAATCCGCGTTGCACCTGCCCAAATTCAAGCAAATCATCAATCACTTTTTTGACCAAGCTTACCGGAATGGCAAACGAATAACCGGAATACTGACCGGTAGAAGTGGCAATGGCGGTATTAATGCCGATTAGCTCGCCTTTCAGGTTTACCAACGCTCCGCCACTGTTGCCGGGATTTACCGCGGCATCGGTCTGGATGAACGACTCCACCTGCAGGTTGTTGCGGTCGCGCAATATGCCAATGTTGCGCGCCTTGGCGCTGACAATACCGGCCGTTACCGTTGAAGTCAGATCGAACGGGTTGCCAATGGCAAGCACCCACTCACCCAACTGCACCTCATCCGAATTACCGTAGGCGATGTAAGGCAAGCCCTTCGCTTTTACTTTAAGCAATGCCAGGTCGGTGCTCGGGTCGGTACCGACAATCTTGGCGTAGTACCGTTGATTATTGTTTAATACTACTTCAATGTTGGTAGCATCTTCAATCACGTGGTTATTGGTAACAATGTACCCGTTATCGGTGATGATCACCCCGGACCCGGATGACCGCATGGGCGACCGGTAATAGTATTCCAGCGGATTAAGGCTGAACGAACCCGGTCCGTATGACGTGCGGATGTGCACCACACCGGCTATAACTTTACCGGAAGTTGAAAGAAAGTTTAACCCGGCAGGAACGGCATAAGCGGTGTCGGGCCGGTTACCGGTCAGTTTCATCTGCTGGTGCTGTTCAATGGAGGAATAAGGAATGTCGGTTTCGAGCAAATACCGGCTGGCAATCCATGAACCGGCAATTCCTCCCGCCAAGGCTATCAGAAAAATTAACGCAACAAAAGTAATCCGCTTCATACCCGCTACCGGCAAGTTAATACCTGAAGTAAGGTAATACAATTTATGGTATCCGGTGAACGATGATGAGACCTTTTCTTTGATGATGAGGCAAAATAAAAAAGCCCTTCCGGGTACATCACCGGAAGGGCCTTGAACAGTTCAACGGTTTAGTCAGGAGGGATTAGTCAACTTTAATGGTGGTCTTTAGTGTCTTCTTCTCATCCTTCGGAACGGTGATTTCCAAAATGCCATTGACGTATTTGGCGCTGATTTTGGCGCTGTTGATGTTATCCGGCAAGGAGAAGGAACGGCTGAAGGTACCATACTGGGTTTCAACCGAGTGAAAATTGTTCTCGTTTTTCTCCTGCGTGAACTTGCGCTCACCGCTGATGGTCATGTAGTTTTCTTTCAGATCAATCTTAAAGTCGTCCTTGTTCATACCCGGAACGGCCACATGGATTTCGTAGGCTTTGTCATTCTCCATAATGTCCACCCGTGGAACAAACGAATAGGCCGACCCACCCGAACGGGTAAGCGCGTCATTGAAAAACCGGTCAATCAGGTTGCTGAAGGATGTCGGTACGAAATCGTTCAGCGTGTTATAACGTATCAGGTTCATAGTGGTACTATTTTTTTGGGTTAAACATCAATTTTACGTTTCGGCTATTACCCTCTGAAAAAATGTGCCGATGGAATTTTTA
>CAYNIH010000278.1:0-3245 GCA_964397115.1 uncultured Roseivirgaceae bacterium
TTTATCGTACCGGTATGGGGTATGTTTCCGATGTGGCCCGGCATAACACCCGCACACCCTCTGGTCATCCGGAAGGCTACCTGGAAGCATTTGCCAATATTTATCAGGAGTTTGCCCGGGCAGTGGCGGATTTTAAATCCGGCAAAAAATTAAAACCAGCCGATTATGATTTTCCCGATGTGGAAGACGGACTTCGGGGCATGGCCTTTATTGAAGCATGTGTTAAATCCTCAAAGCAAAAGCAAAAATGGGTTCTAATAAAACGATGACCACCATAAAAGGTCCGGCATTATTTCTTGCCCAGTTTATGGGCGATAAACCTCCGTTCAATACGATGGAATCCATCTGCCGGTGGGCCGCTTCGCTGGGGTTTATTGGCGTACAGATTCCTACTGTGGATAAGCGGTGTATTGACCTGAAAAAAGTTGCCGAAAGCAAAGACTTTGCTGATGAATACAAAGAAACGGTGCGCAGCTATGGTGTTGAAATTACAGAACTTTCAACCCACCTTCAGGGGCAGTTGGTTGCCGTACATCCCGCCTATGACCAACTGTTTGATGGCTTCGCACCAAAGGCAGTTCATAACAACCCGAAAGCCCGGCAGGCCTGGGCGGTAGATCAATTGAAGCTGGCGGCCAAAGCCAGCAGAAACCTCGGCATCAACGTTTGCGTAACGTTTTCCGGTTCGCTGTTGTGGCATACGGTGTACCCCTGGCCTCAGCGTTCGATGGGCTTGGTGGAAGATGGATTTAAGGAACTGGCCAAGCGATGGATGCCGATACTTAATCACTTTGACCGGTATGGCGTTGACTTGTGCTTTGAAGTTCATGCGGGCGAAGACCTTCACGATGGCATTACCTTCGAACGGTTTTGGGAAGCTACCGGAAAACACAAACGGGTGAACTTACTGTACGATCCCAGTCATTTTATTTTGCAACAACTCGATTATATCCAATACATTGACCATTACCATAGCTTTATCAAGATGTTTCATGTTAAAGATGCGGAATACAATCCTACCGGAAAATGCGGGGTATATGGCGGATACCAGGATTGGCACGATCGACCCGGAAGGTTCCGGTCGCTGGGAGACGGACAGGTGAACTTTAAAAAGATTTTTTCTAAACTGGCCCAATATGGTTATCCGGGCTGGGCCGTACTGGAGTGGGAGTGTTGCATTAAGCACCCGGAACAAGGTGCTGCCGAGGGTGCAAAATTTATTAAAGACCACATTATCCGGGTTACCGATAAAGCGTTTGACGATTTTGCCGCTACCCAAAAAAATAGCAGATTGAATAAGAAAATTTTAGGATTATGAATAAACCTACATTACTGATTATGCTTTCCTTCTCCGCCTTGCTGTTCGCTTGTGGCGGAGGTAAAGAAAAAGGAACAGTCAGTTCACCTCCAGCTGACGATTTAATAAAAAAGGGTGAATTGTTGGTAAATGCCAGCGATTGTAAAACCTGCCACCACCAGGTTAATAAAATCATTGGGCCGTCACACCTGGATGTGGCCAAAAAATATGAATTTACACAGGCCAATGTGAAGTTGCTTGCTGAAAGGATCATTAAAGGCGGCAGCGGGGTGTGGGGCGATGTGCCCATGACTCCGCACCCCGATTTGCCGGCAGCCGATGCAGAAAACATGGCGCGTTATGTTTTGTCGCTTGATGGTGAAGCCGAGAAACAATAGATGAAGGATGATCCTTCAGATTTTCGATAATGAGTATGTTACCTGCGAACTGGACGACTCGCTTCCCGTGCTGAAACATCGCTGGAAAAAGCCATTGCCCGGAATCATTTTTCGTGACACCCTTATAGCCATTTTGCAGCGGTATATTGAATTGAGCAAATCCTATAGAAACCTGGCTTGGCTTGCCGATGTTCAACTGCTTGGCGAAGTAGATGAAGAAACTGAAAAATGGTTTGCCGATGAATGGGATGACCTGTTGTTTAACAAGGCGGGGGTAAAAATTCATGCAGTAATTCTTGGTGAAGACATTTTTGCTGATTACCCCATGGAAAAATTCAAACTCAGCGCTGCCGAAAAATACCGAAAGCACCTTGTGCAACTTGAAGTTTTCTCTGATGAACAGGAAGCATACGACTGGATACGAACCCGATAACCTGAACTTATGAACCGAAGAACATTTATTCAACACACGGCTTACGCAGCAACCGGCAGTTTGATGCTTCCTTCATTGTTTAGTTGTACCAACGATACTCAGAAAACTGCCAAACCGATTGGGTTGCAATTGTACACCCTTCGCGATATCCTTTTCAAGGATCTCCAAGGTACCCTTAAAGCCGTAGCCGATATTGGTTACACAGAAGTTGAAACCTTTTCGTACGGTGACGGTAAAATTTTCGGGCATCCCTTTGGCGACTACGTAAAAATAGCTTCCGAACTTGGTCTAAACACTGTCAGCGGGCACTACCTTTCCGGTTTTAATCAGCAAACCACCGGCAACCTGCGCAACGGTTGGGAGCAGGCCGTTGCCGATGCCAAAGCTGCTGGCCAGCAATATATGATTGTTGCCTTCCTGTTTGAGCAAGAACGCCAAACCATAGACCAATACAAAGAACTTTGTGAACTTATAAACAAAAGTGCGGAGGTTTGCAAAAACTACGGCATTAAAATAGGTTACCACAATCACGCATTTGAATTTGAACCGATTAACGGTCAACGGCCTTATGATGTCATGCTTGCTGAACTGGACCCTGGACTGGTTTGTATGGAACTGGATTTATACTGGATCGTCCGGGCCGGATTTTCTCCGGCCGACTACTTTAGCAAATACCCCGGCCGGTTTGAATTATGGCATGTTAAGGACATGCACAAAGATGATGCAAACAAAAATGCCGACCTGGGCACCGGAAAAATAAATTTCACTGAACTGTTCAGCCTGCAGCGTCAAGCAGGCCTCAAACACTTTTTCGTAGAGCAGGAAACCTACCCGGTATCATCCTTAGAAAGCACACGGAATAATTTCAATTACCTGAAAGGTATTGTCCAGTAATGCATGCGCCTGATTAATTTTCTGCTTGCCGCAACCTTTTTGGTTATTGCATCGCTTCAGGTTACTGCCGAATACCCCGTTTTCTGGATACTAACATTTGGCCTCATAGCCATCGCGTGCCTCTTTGCGGTTTTCAATTACTTTCCCCGAACATTCTTGTTTTCTTTGTTGGGGTTTATAATCCTGGCCACCGTATATACCGGTTTGCAACAGGGCTTTACCA
>CAYNIH010000279.1:0-3239 GCA_964397115.1 uncultured Roseivirgaceae bacterium
CAGGAGGCGCTGACGTGGCAATGGCGCAGGGAATCTTTTCTTCATGCAATTGTTTAAGGAAATCAATTAATCCATTAACGGGTTTAATGTACGGTTCGTATAAATCCCTGAAGTGTCCTTCTTTCTCATCGGCATAACGTTGCAACTCCTGTGCCTTAAGTGAGCCAAACAAGTTCGTTATCCAATCTTTGTTGGTACGGCCATACACCCGTGAGCGAAGCTCTTCTTCCGATAACTGAAAACCATACCGGCTGCAAAAATCACGAATGGCTTTTTTATGAAACAGGTTGGTGTCGGCAATTACACCATCCATATCAAAGAGCACGGCAATTGATTTCATTTCACTGCCTTGTAAATAATTTCACTTTTAGAAATACCGTACCTTGCGGCAGTGCCTTCAGGAAGTTGCGCGGCAAACAAATCTTCGGTTACCGCCAATCCGGCTTTACGGATGCGATCGGCATAATCTTTTCCATACCTGCGCACATGGTCGGCCTGGCCAAAGAGGCGCTCGCGCATGCGCTTATCGGTTATACTTTTATCTTCAAGGGTGTGCTCCGGCACCGGATTAAAAAACGGAACTTGTAAAATGGCGAATCCCCCCGACTTAAGTACCCGTTTGATTTCCTTCATGGCAGCCCCATCGTCATCAACGTGCTCCAGCACATGATTACACAGCACCACATCAAACTGATTTTCACTAAACGGCATGGCCTGGATGTCCATCTTAACCATTGCCAGCGGTGATTCAATATCCGCAGTGATGTATCCCTTGCGGTGAAGTTTTTGAAAACGCTTTATAAAGCAAGCTTCAGGTGCTATGTGCAAAACATCCAGCGGCCTACTGAAAAATGGTGTGCGCTCTTTCAGGTATAACCACATAAGGCGATGCCGCTCCAGCGACAGGCAGTTGGGGCATAAGGCGTTTTCCCGTGGCGTGATGCGGCCATACGGGAGAAATTTTCTGAAGCCCGTATTGCATACCGGGCACATCACGGCCGAGCCCCGGTAAAACCACCCCATTACCTTCAGGCCAAACCCGCCCACCCGCTGCAACAGTGTGCGCGGCACAAACCGGATGAGCACTGAAATAAGCCGTTTCATAAATAAAGCCCCAAGATACAGCCTCAGCCTTACCCGCAAAAGAATAACAACCCCGTTAAAACTTTTCTAACTTTCCCTCCATCTTTCCTTTAAACGGCCTTGGGCAGCCCTGATTACCATGTATGCGAAAACGTTGCCGGATAGTGTCATGATGCACTCTGACAGCCTGATAACCCGTGCCAAAGAAGGCGATCAGCAGGCCCAGGGCAAGCTGGTGCAATTGTGGTATAAGCGCATTTACAACTATTGCTTTAAGTTTTTTCTGGACCACGACCTGGCCATGGAGGTTTCACAAAAAACATTTATCGCCATGTGCCGCAACGTGCACGCGCTGCAACATACCGGCAAATTTAAAAGCTGGCTATACACCATAGCGGTAAATTGCTGCCGCGAAGAAGCCAGGAGCCGGAAAAGCAAAAAGGTGGTAACGCTGGATAAGGTTGCAGTCTGTCAGGATGAAAATTCTCCGCCATGGGAAAAATCCAGTGGCCGGTATGAAAACCCCGAGCGGCAATTCCACCAGCAGGAACTGGCTGACTTGTTGCAGCAATGCCTGATGGAGTTAAGCGCGGAACAACGCGAAGTGGTGATTATGAAAGAATATGAAGGAATGAAGTTCCGGGAAATTGCCGAAGTGCTGAACATTTCGGAGAACACCGTTAAATCCAGAATGTATTACGGACTGGACGGACTGAAACGCATACTCAAAAAGAAAAACATTACCAAAGAAACGCTGACTTATGAAAGCTAAGCCCGATGAAAGTGTACTGATGGCCTACCTGTACGGTGAGCTTGACGCTGACGAGATGAAGCGCGTTGAAGAATACCTGCTGGCTAACCCCGAAGCGTTGAAGGAAATACAGGAACTGGTACTGGTGCAAAAAGGATTATCCACCCTTACCGATAGGGAAGTAATTCCTCCTCCGATCATCTGGGAACCGGCCGCTCACCGTTTCTGGCAAACTACCTACTTCAAAATACTTACCGGGATTGCCGCTTCCATAATAATTATACTGGGAACTGGTTGGCTCACCGGCTTGACAATCAGGGCGGGTGATGGGGAACTGCACATCGGGTTTGGCATACGTCCGCCACAGACAGCTCCCCTCACAGCCGAAGAAGTGCAGCGCATGATCTCCGAGTCGCTGACCGAAAACAACCGGGTGCTGGCATCCGGCTGGGCTACCACCGAACAACGGCTTTCCGAATCCATCCGGCAATCACTGGCCGGTGCCGCACTAAACAACCGCCAAGCCCTCGTAAAACAGGTGGCCACCGCCACGCAAGACCAGGTGCGGGAGTACGTAGCCGCTTTACAGGAAGAGAATGCCCGGATGATGAAGAACTACCTCACGCTCTCGGCCAACGAGCAGCAGCAGGTTATTGAAGAACTGCTTGTTGATTTCAGCCGCTACCTGAACCAGCAACGCTCTAACGACCTGCTGGAACTTCAACAACGCCTTACCAGCATTGAACAAAATACGGATTTATTCAAGCAGGAAACCGAACAGATCCTAACCAGCATCATCGCTTCGGTTGAAGGAACAGACACTAAAGAAATCAGAAACTAAAACGACATATCCCGATGAATAATCGTATCGCAAAATCATTCTCCCTCGCATCCATCGCAATGATCATGACTGCCCAGGCGCAAAAGGTAGACCTGGCACGCATGGACCGCGACATTGAAGTTGCCGAGAATGCCTTGCAAACACTTATCAAGCAACAGTTTGTTTCACAACGCATGTTTTTCCCGCTGGAAATAGAAGGCAGTTACCAGGAAGGGTTTGGCGTAACCTTCAGGCTGCCGCCTGATTACACTACCCCACTGGCCATTTCATTTTCAGGCGATAACGACAACATGATAATACTTGACGGCAACGCTGCCGGGGGTGGCGTATGGCAATACACCGGCAGGGAACACCACGACCGGGCCCGGGTAGAGATACAGGAAGATGCCATCCGGCTGAAGGAACGGGCTAAAACCGCCAACAGGCGCATTAACCTCGACAGCATGCGCAACGACTATAACCTGAAGGTGATTGAAGCCGCTAAAAATTTTCTTTTAGATTACAATGAATTGATTAGTCAGCTTGCCCCCAGCGAACGCATCCTGATCACCAACCAGGGCGATC
>CAYNIH010000280.1:0-229 GCA_964397115.1 uncultured Roseivirgaceae bacterium
TAATAGCTCCTAATCCAAGCAGGGCATCCAGACCCGGACCAATATCAATAAGTGTTTCGTCATTAATCACCACTTTATTACCAGCACCGGCTGCAAAAGTTACTTTGCGGGCATCAAGCTGGGCCGCTGTACCAAAGGCACCACCAAAGCCAGGATCTTTCAGGGCATCAAGTACTGAATTATACCCTCCGAATCCGCTTGGACTATTTAGCGTTGTTGCGGTGGCAGC
>CAYNIH010000280.1:239-3184 GCA_964397115.1 uncultured Roseivirgaceae bacterium
GTTTGAAATAAGGAATAGTGGTGACATTTGGAATATTACCCACCACACCCTTCACGTTTGGCAGGGCAAGTATGGCATCAATGGCGGCATTGAACTGTACGGTAAATGTGGCGACACCAGTTAAAATAGCCGGGTTGGACGCACCGCCCACTGCATAGCCCAGTACATCGTTGTTGCCCAGCCAGAACGATACAAACGTTGGGTTGGTAGCCAGCGCATCGCTGAGTATTGTTGAACCAGTAACACCATCGGTGCTTGGATTTTTTGCAAAACGGGCGAAATACGGATTATAAGCCGGGTTAGGTGCCGGTGGTGGTGGGCCGCCGGTTGCCGGGGTTAACGCTTGGGCCAGAATAATGCCCGGAACGCCAAAGTTGTTCAGGTTGTCTTTATTACCAGTATAAGGTGCCAAGGCCAACAGGTGGTCGGCCGAAGTGGTATTATATGGTGCAGGCAAACCCGGTGTACCGGCAGGTGTGGGACCGGCAGCGAGCGGACCGGTTCCATCGGGATCAAATAAAATTAACCGGCCAAGTGTACACCCGCTGGTTGGGTTATAACACCCGTTAACGGAAGCCACCATGGGCTGGTCAAAGGCATCGTTATCGCTTACATAGGCGAAATGATCGGCCATGATTTTCGGGTAAGAGTTCTCCTGGCCAAAAGAGAACAGTGCATTAGCCATGAAGCCGGCCGTTAATGAATTGCCGATAGAAACAAACTTGGTAAAGTTGGCGCTGCCCGATTCACCGGTGGGAGGTTCAACAGGGTCCGGATCTTTTTGTACCAGAATCTCCTGCTCGCAACTCTGGGTGATTAACAGGGCGATCAGAACAGTTAAAAATTTTATCTTTTTCATATTCTCTGAAATTTATCGGGATAAACTACTATTTAAAGAGGTCATCAAACGTTATCGACAGGTAGTATTGCTGGCCAACAAAGCTCGAACCGAAGTTAGGTCGGTAATCGCCACCTAAAAGGTTTGTGCCGCCAAGTTTAAGGGTGGCTTTCATGGAAGTAATGGCGTAGCTCAGCATGGCATCAAATACACCGTATTCTGGTACAATCCAGTTACCAAAGCCGGAGTTCCAGACAAACTCTTCCTGCCAGCGGAAGTTCAGGTTAAAGCCAAATCCGGTATTACCAATGTTTCGGTTTGCCAGGCCTACCATGATTTTATTTTCAGGAGTATTGAAACCGGCAATAAACTCTTCTTCGTTGGCATCGTAGTTCTGGAAGGTATAGTTGGCGGTGGCTACATAGCCTTTCAGGAAGGTGTAGCTCAGGTTAACGCCCGCTCCGAAGGAAGTGATTTTTTCAGGCGAGTTTACATAAGGAGACCATAAAGTTCCGGCACCTACCTGGTTGCCTTGGTGCGTGGTAGGCAGCTTGCTGTACACTAACTGGTCGCCCAGGAAATTTTTGTAAGTATTGTAGAACACATAAGCATCTATGAGCAGGCTCTTGTTGAATGAGCCTTTGTAGCCCACTTCTATGCTCTGCAGTTTTTCAGGCTTGATGTAGGGGATATCAGCTGTTTCTAACAGGTTGGTGGGCCCGGAAACTGCACCGGTGGTGGGGTCAATGGTTCCTCCGTTATTTCTGAAGTCCTCAAATGAACTTTGTGTATACGCTCCGCCATTATGAATTCCATACCGCTCGGCATTGTCTTGGGTGCTTCCCAGTAAAATTCCGCTTCCGGTTGGGAAGTAAATGTACTGCGCCTGGGTATCGGGATTGCGGAAACCGGTTTGAAAGGAGGCGCGGAAGAAGCTGTTTTCGCTGGCTGAGAATACGGCCGAAAGGCGGGGGGTCCATAATCCATCGAAGTTCTGGTTTTTATCGTGCCGGATGGAACCGGTAAGCCTAAGTTTGCCTAATTCCTTGGCGATTTGCAGGTAGGCGCCATACTCATCAATCGTTATCCGTTCGGCTGTGCCGTCTCCATCAGAGTCTTCATTGTAAACCGTTGCATCGGAGAAGAGGTCGTACCTTCTGAAGTTTCCGCCAATTTGTACCTCGGCAAATTTGATGATGTCGTCAAAGCGGTAGTTAAATTCGGCATGATACAGCCGCGAATTATCAATAAACTTTGCTCCGGCAGGTGTGCGCTGAAAAAACCGGTTGCGCACGGCATTTACCGTATCCCTGAATTGCTGGGTATTGGAAGCGGGTATAAACCGGTCGGCAAATGCCCGCGCGGCAGCATGGTCGCCAGGATTTACTCCCGAGATAGCTCCATTGTAGGCCAGCACGTAATCTTGTACCCATCCGCCATCAGGACCGGTCGGAGACGGCCTGAATGCTTCATTAACAAAGGCGCCCAGGGCACTCATGTTGTACGAGTTGCCGGCATCGGTGCGCGTGTTGTATCCCCGTATGAAGAAGTTCTTTCCTTTTAACTCTACCTTATGGAATTGCTGGGTGAAATCCCGGATGGCGTATTTCTCACTGCCCTGGTAAACGGTATTTCCGCCACCAAAACGGTAGGCATAGCTCAGTTCAACATCAGGGGTAAAGCGGTAGTGTATGGCCGCGTCATATTTCATGCTGCTTGCATCATAATCATCAATCAGGTCCTCTTCCCTGAGGCCGGTCCGGGTTAACGGAGAGAAGCCTGGGATGCCCGTATTAATTACCGTTTCATCACCGTACAGGTTTAGGCCGTCAAAGTAGGGCAGGTTGGTTTGGCTCACCGGGTTTTCCGGGTCGGGCCGGTGCGTGATGTAGTCGTTCCCTTTCCAGTCGGTAGCATCAGACATTGAGAAATTAATCTTGAATGCGAGTTTATTGTTGAATGCTTTTGCATAACGCAGCCCGAAGTTGTACATGGGGTTTGATTCGCCTTGGGCGTCAGAGCGGGTCATGCCTCCTTTAGCGGTAATGCTTAGGCCCTCGTATTCAAAGGGGGATTTGCTGTTCATTAGAATGATGCCGTTAAATGC
>CAYNIH010000281.1:0-3182 GCA_964397115.1 uncultured Roseivirgaceae bacterium
CGGCCAGTTTGTAAAACTCAATCAGTGAAAAAAAACAAATGATAGTGAAAACAGCGAAATAGGTCCACTCACCGATAATAATGCAGGCAACAATAACGGCTGCACCGGCCATACCGGTAATTACCCGCTGGGTAAGGTTGGGGTAGGTGGATAGTAGTTGCTTCAACTTGCCTGATTCTTTATCCGGTAAAGTTTTCTGAAATAATACAAAAGTCCAACAGCGGCCAGTGCACAACCCAGCACAAATGGCATGGGCGCTGCTTCGTTGCTTTCGGGGTTGAACGAAGTAAGGCCCTGCTGGTTAGCATAAAGCAAGAGTAGCGTGAAACCATTATGGAAAAAATGTGCCAGCATGGGCACCAGCAAGTTACCCGACCAATAGTACAGGTAGCCGAATAAAGCACCCAGTAACATGCGGGGTACAAAGCCGAAAAACTGCAAGTGCATGGCGCTGAAGAGAACGGCCGATACCCAGATAGCAACGTGGATATTTTTTGTACCCCGAAACAATTCGTTTTGAATCAGCCCCCGAAATACCAACTCCTCGCCCACACCGGGTATAACAGCAATAACCAGCAAGCCCAGCATAAAATCGGCCGGGGATGAAAACGTGGTTAGAAAACGGGTTACTTTCATCAACTCATTTTCCTGCTGGCGGGCCCAATCTTCGAACCGGCCCATCCATTCGGGAAAGTCAATCCCCATATTCCATTCAATTACGGGAGAGATAGCAACGGTAAAGCAAATGCCGGTACCCATCAGCAGCGATAACAGCAATGCCCAGTTGGTTTCGTTACGAAAGAGGCCGGTAATGGATTTATGTTCAATAACATTGAGGTACACTATTGGAAAAACAACCAGCCCGAGCAAGCCGGCCGTTGCCTGAACAACCATGAGGGCAGTGAACAGTTGCGGGTTTGATTGCCCGCCCCGGATGGCCGTGAAATCAGCAAACAGGTTGCCGTCATAGAAAGGCGAAGCGAAAAGCAATCCCAGGGCAGGCCCAAGAAATAAAAATCCGGTAGCGACTACCAGGAGGATGTAAGATAAAGACAATACGGGGTGCCGGTTCGAAATCAACTCATTCATGCCTGCAATGCTACTGTAAAATCTGCAAATCCTGGCAATAAGCTTTACCTTTGTGGTTTCTTTACCCGATGGTTCGTATTGGTTCAATTGAGTTGGGGAGTTTTCCGCTCCTGCTCGCCCCGATGGAGGACGTGAGCGATCCGCCCTTCAGGGCTGTTTGCAAAGCCAACGGGGCCGACCTGATGTACACTGAGTTTGTTTCGTCTGAAGGGCTGATACGCGATGCAGCCAAAAGCAAACAGAAGCTGGATATTTTTGAGTATGAGCGCCCCATCGGCATCCAGTTGTTCGGAAGTAGCATTGAGCACATGGTACAGTCCGCTGAAATTGCTACTGCCGTAACACCCGACCTGATTGATATTAACTACGGCTGCCCGGTAAAAAACGTGGCATGCCGCGGAGCCGGTGCAGCGCTGCTTCAGGATATACCCAAAATGGTGCGGATGACCGAAGCCGTGGTAAAAGCCACGCACCTTCCGGTTACGGTTAAAACCCGGCTGGGGTGGGACGAGAGCACCAAAAATATTCTGGAAGTAGCCGAACGGCTACAAGACGTTGGCGTGCAGGCCCTAACCGTACATGGTCGCACCCGTGTGCAGATGTACAAAGGCCAGGCCGACTGGACACTGATTGGCAAACTGAAGGAAAACCCCCGCCTCACCATTCCGATTTTCGGCAATGGCGATATTGACTCTCCGCAAAAAGCCAGAGAATACAAAGAGCGGTACGGTGTGGATGGCCTCATGATCGGGCGGGCGGCCATTGGTAATCCCTGGATTTTCAACCAGATTAAACACAACCTGAATCATGGCGAACAGTTGTTGCCTCCTGATGTTGCCGAACGGGTAAGGACTGTCCGCAGCCATCTTGAATTTTCTATCCGGTGGAAAGGTGAGCGAACCGGTGTGCTTGAAATGCGGAGGCACTACGCCAGTTATTTCAAAGGACTTCCGGAATTTAAGCCTTACCGCACCCGGCTGGTGAATGCCGTTATGGCTGATGAACTTTTTGCCCTACTTGATGAAATATACGAAGCATTTGCAACCCATGATGTCCATGTATAAGGGCAACCACAACGGGTTGCAACTTGTTATCCGGCCGGTATTACTTTCGGCCCTATTTGTTTTTTATGACTGACAGCACCAAAGGTACCGCCATCCTGTTACTTATTTTTCTCTCACTTATTTGGGGCACTTCGTTTATCCTCATTAAGCAGGGGCTGAAGGTTTTTGACCCGGAAGAAGTGGGCGCCATCCGGGTTTCGGCTGCAGCTTTATTTTTACTTCCGGCAGCACTCTACCGCCTCAACCACCTGCGGCTTAAGCATTTCGCAAAACTTTTTCTTTCGGGGATGATGGGCATCTTTATTCCGGCCTTCTTGTTTGCCGTTGCCCAAACCCGCTTGGATAGCTCGGTTGCAGGAATTTTGAATACGTTAACGCCCATCTTCACCATGATTATCGGAGCCCTGTTATTCCAACAACGTTTTCGGATGGTTTCCATTATCGGAATTGTACTTGGCTTTGCCGGCACGTTCATGCTTATGCTGTCGCGGGTAGCGGGCAGGGTGGAGGGAGTTAACCTTTATGCGCTGCTTATCGTGGTAGCGTGTGTTCTGTACGGCAGTAACCTGAACTTTATAAAGTTCAAAATTGCTGACCTAAGTCCGATGACCATTACCAGCGTTGCCTTGCTGCTGCTTGGCCCGTTATCGCTGGCCTACCTTTTTGGCTTTACCGGGTTTGTCGGAAAATTCGCTACCCATCCACGCGCCTGGGAAGCGTTTGGCTATACCGTATTACTGGGAATTATGAGCACGGCAACCGCTACCTTCTTGTTTAACCGGCTGGTAAAAATCAGCACACCGCTGTTTGCCAGTTCGGTAACCTACGTTATGCCCATTGTGGCAGTAATGTGGGGGGTAATGGATGGCGAACGCTTGTATGTTGGGCATTACCTAGGCATGGCCGCCATTATTGGCGGAGTTTACCTGGCCAACCGCAAGTAACCTTGCCAATTATCATTCCGCTGTCTGGTTCATGCTTACTCAATTTCTTGAACCTTCAATACCGAACGCCTACCTTTGCGCCCTC
>CAYNIH010000282.1:0-3160 GCA_964397115.1 uncultured Roseivirgaceae bacterium
ACATTCAACCAGGATGGGCACACCGTGCGGACCGTACCCTTCGTAGGTGATTTCCTGGTAATCCTTTTCTTCTTTTGAACTGGCCCGTTTAATGGCTGCCTCTACCTTGTCTTTGGGCATATTTACTCCCTTGGCGTTTTGAATGGCCATTCGGAGTTTGGGGTTGTATTCGGGATTTGGCCCTCCCTGTTTTACAGCTATCGCAATGTCTTTGCCAATACGGGTAAAGGCTTTGGCCATGCGGTCGAACCGCGCAAACATTTTATGCTTTCTTTTCTCAAATATCCTGCCCATGGTTCGGTAAAATCAAAGTGGCAAAATTAGCAGAGAAAAAACAGCGGGCAAGGGCAGGTTACTAGGTTACTGAAGGCGATTCAGGGTAGCGCGTCTGTTGATTTTGCCTGAAGCTGTATAGGAAAATTGCGGCAGATACTGGAGTTGTTTTGGAATCTTGTAGGGAAGAAATTCTTTTTTTAAAGCGTTCACCAGTTTTACTTCGGCTTCCTCTCCCAACGGGTTTCCTTCAATGACCAGGATGAGCTGTTCGCCCAGCCGCTGGTGGGGAAGGCTTGCAAAAAAGAATGACGGAATGCCGAAGGATTGCATGATGGCTCCGGCTTGTGCCTCCAGCACTTCGGGGGATAATTTATATCCCCCGGTATTTATAACATTATCCCAGCGCCCCAAAATCCGAAAAGAAGTGAGGGATTGCAGCTCGGCTACATCATTGGTTACTACCGGTTTGGTTAGTTCAGGCAAACTAATCACCAGGCAATTCCTGTTATCGGTTGTAACCGATATACCCGGCAGGGTTGTGAACCAGGTTTGTGCATCGGGGCCGTTAAGTTTTTGAAGCGCAATATTGGAAAGGGTTTCCGTCATACCGTAGGTTGCATAGACCGGGCATGATAGGCTGTTGATTTTTTTGGTCAGGCTTTCATTTACCGGTGCCCCGCCCACCAGGATGGTTTTCATCCGGTTAAGTTGGCTTATCCGATCCGGATGGTTGAGCATGGTTTGAAGTTGCATCGGCACAAACGCAGCAAAGCCGTTTTTAAGATCGGCTGACACCTGTTGCAGCGGGTCGGACGAAGGTTCAATGGCTTCGATTTTCAGGTTGAACTCCAAGGCTCTTACCAGCATCATTTTACTGGCAATAAAATCCGGAGCAAGGCAAATCAGGGCCGTGTCGCCTTCTTTAATGTGGAGGGCGTTTAATGTGCGCTGCGCGCTGGCGGCCATCTGCTTTCTGGTTATGGTAATTTCTTTTGGTGTTCCGGTTGAGCCGCTGGTGCGTTGGGTAAAATTATCAGTGCCGCTAAGCCAGCTACGAATAAATCCGAAAACGCCTTGTTCAAAAGCCGACTGACCTGCTTCAGTTCCTAAAAGTATGGCGCTGAGGGTTACGTTACGCTGATTAATCCGGATGGTCTCAACCTGATACTTCAATGTTCTCGGTGGCTATAATTCGGCAAGATCGTTTTCAAAACGGCCGAGTATCATGGCCTCTTTGGCGGAAAATCCGCAGCATGCTTCGGCCACTCGTTTCACTACTCTTTTGGCGATTTCTTTTAGCTCGGGAGTAAGGTGAGACTTATACTTTTTAAAATCGTTCATTGCATCCTTGTACGCTTCTTCCAGTAACGGGCTGGTAACTTCATCAAGTAATTCAAACCGGCTTTGTGCTACCCAAGAATCGTAATCCAGTTCTTCCTTGATGATTTCGGTAAAGGCCATGCGTTCTTTAGGGCTAAGCCCTTTATCGGCTTTGGCAATCACATAGGCTACTTCGGCAATGGATCGGTATATTTCCCGTTTCTGAATATCCATAATTTTTGGATTACCGGTTTATTACGGGAATTTAGGAAATTTAGACCAGTCGGGCTCACGCTTTTCCATAAAAGCATTTTTTCCTTCCTTCGCTTCATCACTTAAATAATAGAGTAAGGTTGCATTTCCGGCTAGTTCCTGGATGCCTGCCTGGCCGTCAAGTTCGGCATTAAAGGAAGATTTGAGCATGCGGATGGCCAACGGGCTTTTGGCAATAATTTTTCTGGCCCAGTCAACATAGGTTTCTTCCAGTTTATCGAGGGGCACTACCTTGTTAACCAACCCCATATCGAGCGCTTCTTGTGCATTGTACTGGTCGCACAGGTACCAGATTTCACGTGCCTTCTTCTGACCCACGATACGCGCCAGGTAAGAAGCGCCAAACCCTCCGTCAAAACTGCCCACTTTAGGTCCGGTTTGTCCGAAACGTGCATTTTCTGCCGCAATGGTTAGATCGCATACTACGTGCAGCACATGTCCGCCCCCAATGGCCCAACCGGCTACGGCAGCAATAACCGGCTTGGGTATTGACCGGATTAACTTCTGCAAATCCAGAACATTCAACCGGGGCACGGCATCCTGGCCAACATAGCCGCCATGTCCGCGAACGCTTTGGTCGCCCCCGCTGCAAAAAGCCTGACCGCCTTCTCCGGTAAGGATAACCACCCGGATGTCGGCATCTTCGCGGCAGAAAGTCATCGCATCGATCATCTCCATAACCGTAAGCGGGGTAAAGGCATTGTGCACGGAAGGGCGGTTGATGCTGATGCGGGCAATGCCCTCCAGTTTATGAAAGAGAATTTCTTTATAGGATTTAACCGGTTGCCAGGGGTAGTTCAGTTTCATGGTGTTTGTTTTAATTTTTGTTTGAACTTTTCAAAAGCAATTTTATTCAACTCAATGGTGCTCTCCAATTCAAGAACTTTGGCCCTTCCGCCAGGCTTGAAGAAATCTTCCAGCAAGCGGGGTAAACTTTCTGTTGAGGTAACCGGCAGGTAATCAAACCCGAATTCATGGCAGAGGTTTTTTGCGGTGAGCGGCTGGCGGGTAACGAAGTACTCATCGGCTTCCGGCAAATCAGCAGGGCCGTCAATGAGTTTAAAGATTATTCCGCCATGGTTGTTTAGCAGCACAATACGCAGATTATTCAGCGGATAATTGTGCCAGAAGGCATTGCGATCGTAAAAAAAAGCAAGGTCTCCGGTGATCAGAACGTTCATTACCCCGGAAGCCAGGCTGTGCCCAACGGCCGTGCTGGTGCATCCGTCAATGCCGCTTGTTCCGCGGTTGGAGTAGATGTTCGCTTTGGAATGTTGTGGCAGCCCGATGT
>CAYNIH010000283.1:0-3125 GCA_964397115.1 uncultured Roseivirgaceae bacterium
TTTCATAAGACTTTAACAAACCCTAATAACCATGAAAAAGACACTATTGACACTTTTCGCGGCAGTTACAGTACTTGTTGCATCCGCTCAGATTCCCAAGGGTACTATTCTGGTAGGAGCTTCCTCCAGTCTTGGTTTTACTTCTACCTCATATGATGGGGTAAGTGATAAAGAAACCGAAATTGACCTTTCCGTCAGTGCGGGTTATTTTTTAATGGATAACCTGGTTGTTGGTCCTGCGCTTGCTTATTCATCTTATAAGTTTGGTGATAATGACGGCTCCGTGACAGCCTTTGGCCTCTTTGGAAGGTATTATATTCAAGGCAAGATCTTTGCCGGTGCAGGGTTCCTCTCGGTTAAACCTGAAGGTGGATCCTCTTCAACGGCTATTCCACTAGAAGTTGGTTATGCCGCATTTATTACCGACAATATTGCTATTGAACCAGCGCTCAACTACATTATTGGAGACGGTTATTCCACCTTCGGTCTGGGTGTAGGATTTAACCTGTACCTTAACAGGAAATAACAATTCGAAAAAAACTATTTCAAAGGGGGCTGTTTAATGGCAGCCTCTTTTTTTTGAGATTAACAGAAAGCCGGAAGAAACCTTCCGGCTTTTTAATTAACATCAATCAGATAATAATTCTTCTTTCCCTTCTGAGCAAGCAGATAGCGGTTGTGCAGTAGCGAAAAATCAATTTTCTGGTTAGGATCACTGATCCTTGTCTTGTTAATACTCACCCCGCCTCCTTGTATCATCTTGCGGGCTTCGCCTTTGGAAGGAAAAATAACCCCACGGGTGAGTTCACTTAATAAGTCGGTAGCAGTTGGCTGGCGCTCAATATCGCTGCGGGAAATGGTTACACGGGGTACACCCTCTAGTACGCTGAGCAGCATGGCTTCATCCAAACCTTCCAGGTCGGCTGTGGTGGATTGTCCGAATAGAATAGCCGATGCCTTAACGGCCCTATCCAGGTCATCTTTGGAATGCACACGCGTAGTGATGTCGGCAGCCAGGGTTTGTTGCAGGGTACGCAGGTGCGGTGCCGTGGCGTGGTGCTGAACAAGCGCGTGAATTTCTTCCCTGTCTTTTAACGTAAAAATTTTAATCATCGCTGCAGCGTCTTCATCCGACAGGTTCAGCCAGTATTGGTAAAAGGCATACGGAGAAGTACGTTTCGCATCAAGCCATACGTTGCCCTGTTCGGTCTTGCCGAATTTGGAGCCGTCTGCTTTGGTAATCAGTTTACAGGTTAAACCAAAGACATCGCCCCTGATTTTTTTCCGGATGAGTTCGGCACCGGCCGTAATGTTTCCCCATTGATCCGAGCCCCCCATTTGCAGTTTACAATTCGTATGTTCATACAACCATAAAAAATCATAGGCTTGCATGAGAATGTAGTTAAACTCGGTAAAAGACAACTCCCCGTCTTGCGCAAGCCGATCTTTTACAAACCCCTTGCTGAGCAGGTAATTTACCGTAAGGTATTTGCCGGTATCGCGCAAAAAATCGATCATTTTTATCTCGCGAAACCAGTCGCCATTATTAACGACCAAGGCAGGATTTACCTTCGTTTCAAAATCGAGGAATTTCTCAAGTTGTTTCCGTATGCATCGTTCATTATGCCGGATTTCATCAACCGATAGCAGTTTCCGCTCTTCTTTCTTGCCCGAGGGGTCGCCAATCATTCCTGTTGCGCCACCCACCAGGGCAATGGGCTTATGCCCGGCTTGCTGAAAATGTACCAGGGTCATGATTTGCGCCATGCTGCCGATGTGCAGGGAATCGGCAGTAGGGTCAAAGCCGATGTAGCCGGGCGTTGGCTCTTTTTTTAGTTGATCTTCTGTGCCCGGCATGATGTCGTGCAGCATGCCGCGCCACCTCAGTTCGTCAACAAAATTCCTTTTCATCGTGCGGTATTAAGCCGCAAAGATATAAATGGTTTAATTATACTTAAGTGGATCTGTTTGAACTCCTTACGGGATAACAGGAGAATCAATCCGGTAAATTTCAGGGATTTCGGTAACGCTGTTGAAACTTACCTGCAAGTCTTTTATAATGCCAGTCTGAAGGCTGTACACCCATCCATGAACGAAGGGCTGATTTCGGGCCTTCCACGCATTTTGAATGATCGAGGTTTTCGTGAGATCAAGCACTTGCTCAATAACGTTTAATTCAACGAAGCGATCAAACCGTTTCTCTTCATCGGCAATGCCTTCCAGTTCATCTTTGTAGAGCCGGTAAACATCTTTGATGTGTCTCAACCAGTTGTCAATCAGCCCAAATTGCTGGGCTCCCATGGCGGCTTTTACACCCCCGCATCCGTAGTGACCGCAAACAATTACATGCCGCACGTTTAATACATTAACGGCATAGTCGAGCACACTCAACATGTTCATATCGGTATGCACTACCATGTTGGCAATGTTGCGGTGAACAAAAATTTCTCCAGGCATGGTGTTGGTAATCTGGTTGGCCGGCACCCGGCTGTCGGAACAACCAATCCAAAGTACCTGAGGGGATTGACCTTTCGATAAATTATTGAAGTAATCAGGGTCTTCTTTTAGTTGTTGAGCAACCCAATGTTTGTTCCCTTCTAATAGCGCTTTATAAATTTCCATAGGTTTAAAAGTAAAAATGAAAATGAACCAGATACGTGCCTGCTTGTGGGGCAAGTAATGATGGGCTGAGCCCGTATTAGGCAATAAACTCGGGAGGGGGAAGCAAAATTGGAGAAGTGAAATCCAGCAATTGTAAGGATGAGATAAACTGAGCTAATGAACTGTTATTCAGCAGAAAATAGCTATTGATGTTAAGTTGATATTTAGTAATCAAATTGATATCAACTTTACTTTGAGTTGGACTTTCTGCACCTGAATCGCACTCTTCTTCGAATGACGTGTTGGTGAACAGGTTTACGATGCTTTTGTACAAGACGGGATTTTGCTGCCTGAGCCCGGCAAGGTCTATTTCCGTCAGCAGAAAACTAAGGTTTAGGAAAACCACTCCTGTGACAAAACTGCTACAGTATCGGATAACGTAATGGCGGAAAAAATGCATCGTGTCAAATTTACTACATTTTCAAAAAAAGTTGCCGGAAATTCCGTTATTGACCCAAACGTTT
>CAYNIH010000284.1:0-3114 GCA_964397115.1 uncultured Roseivirgaceae bacterium
TTTCAGTTTAGGTTGAGGAAAAGCCAAAAGGTTATTTTGACGGAGCCAATGATGGCGGTAGTGGCGTAGGCGTGTTGCTTGAAATTGCCCGCACGCTTCACCGTGCAAGCCCACCAGATGTTGGGGTGGATATTATTTTTTTTGATGGCGAAGACTGGGGCTTTGATCAGGCAACGGCCGAAACGCTTTACGGAAAAAATGTCGATTTCCCGCTCCCAAAAAATATTCAGTCGTGGTGGTGCCTTGGTTCGCAGCATTGGTCAAGAAATAAGCATAAACCGAACTACTCTGCCTACTTTGGCATTTTGCTGGATATGGTGGGCGCGCACAACTCGGTTTTCGTAAAAGAGGGCTACTCAATGGAGTATGCCCCCGCAATTGTTAACAAAGTCTGGTCGGCAGCCTCCCGGCTTGGTTATGGCAACATTTTTATTAATAAAACGGAAGGCAGCATTACGGATGATCATGTTTTTGTAAACGAGTTCGCAAAAATCCCGATGATCAACATCATCAGTTACGACCCCGAACTTGGCTTTTTTGGCGCCTTTCACCACACCCGCAACGATAACATGGAACTAATTAGCAAGGAAAAACTGCATGCGGTTGGCAGCACATTGCTGCATGTTATCTATCATGAATAATCAGGCAATGCGCTTGAGGTACTCGCCATATCCGCTCTTTGCCAATTGACCGGCAAGTGCCAGGAGCTGCTCGCGGGTAATATACTTCTGGCGGTAAGACACTTCCTCAATGCACCCGATTTTTAGCCCCTGCCGCTGCTCGATAACCTGCACAAATACGGAGGCTTGCATCAGCGAATCAAAGGTTCCGGTGTCGAGCCATGCTGTTCCGCGGTTCATAATAGCTACCTTAAGTTTACCTTTCTTTAAGTAGATATTGTTTACCTCTGTTATCTCAAGTTCTCCGCGCGCGCTTGGCTTGATGGATTTGGCAACCTGAACCACATTGTTGTCATAAAAATACAAACCGGGCACTGCGTAGTTCGACTTCGGTCGGGCAGGTTTTTCTTCAATGCTTGTGGCATTCATCGCTTCGTCAAACTCTACCACCCCGTATCGCTCCGGGTCATTAACGTGGTACGCAAAAATTATTCCCCCATCAGGATTAACGCACGACTGAACCAGTTGCCCGAAACCAGAGCCGTAAAAAATATTATCACCAAGAATCAGGGCAACACTGTCGTTGCCGATAAACTTTTCTCCGATGAGGAATGCCTGTGCGAGCCCTTCGGGTTTGGGTTGCTCAGCATAAGAAAATGAACATCCTAATTGGGTACCATTTCCGAGTAATTTTTTAAAAAGCGGAAGATCATGCGGGGTTGAAATAATCAGGATTTCGCGAATACCTGCCATCATCAATACCGACAGCGGGTAATAGATCATGGGTTTGTCATACACCGGCATCAGTTGCTTGCTGATGGCCACCGTGATGGGATGAAGCCGGGTTCCCGAACCACCTGCCAGGATAATGCCTTTCATTGTATAACTATTTGTTTTTCAGCGATTTGCATACATTTTATCATAATAGGTCAGGTATTCGCCCGAAGTAACATGTGCCAGCCACTCGGTATTGGCCAGGTACCAGTCAACCGTCATTTCCAGGCCATTTGCAAAATCCGTTTCAGGCCTCCATCCGGTTTCAGTAATCACTTTTGCCGGGTTAATGGCATAGCGCAAATCGTGACCAGGCCGGTCAGTAACAAAAGTAATCAGCCGGGCTGACGTACCTGCCGGGCGACTTAGTTTTTTGTCCATGATTTGACATAACAACTTTACCAGATCGATATTTTTCCATTCGTTGTTGCCCCCGATATTATACACTTCACCTGAACGTCCTTTATGAAATATCGCATCAATGGCACGGGCATGATCTTCCACATAAAGCCAGTCCCTGATGTTCTCCCCTTTACCATAAACCGGAAGCGGCTTGTTGTGAATGATGTTATTAATCATCAGGGGAATCAGCTTTTCCGGAAACTGGTACGGTCCGTAATTATTGGAGCACCGGCTTATGACAGCCGGCTGCCCGTAGCTGTTATGAAAGGCCATGACAAAATGGTCGCTCCCGGCCTTTGATGCTGAATAGGGAGAGCGCGGATCGAGCGTGGTGGTTTCGGTAAAATAGCCGGAGGCTATGGAACCATACACTTCATCGGTGGAGATGTGATAAAATAATTTGCCCTCAAGGTTATTATGCCAGGCCACTTGTGCCGCCCGCAACAGCCGGATCGTTCCAATAATATTGGTCTGAGCAAACTCATCGGGATTGTAAATGGAGCGATCAACGTGCGATTCGGCTGCCAGGTGAATAACACTGTCTATACCGTATTCCTGAAAAAGGCCTGCCAGTAATTCACTATCCAGTATATCCCCACGTACAAACCTATAATTGGCTGCCTGTTCAACCTCGCGCAGGTTTTCCAGGTTACCCGCATAGGTAAGTTTATCCAGGTTAACAATCCGGTAATCGGGATATTTTTTAACAAACAGGCGTACAACACTAGACCCAATAAATCCTGCCCCGCCCGTTATCAGTATGTTTCGCTTCACCTATTGAACTATTTGTTTACGGCCAATACTAAAATAAGTGAACCCAAGTTCACGAATCATCGCTATATCGTAAAGGTTGCGGCCGTCAAAAATCACCTTTCGTTTCATCAGGGAGGCCATCTTCTCAAAATCAGGTGTCCGGTATTCGGGCCATTCGGTGGCAATCAGCAAGGCATCGGCTCGATCAAGAATATCGTAGGGCTCGGTTCCATACTCAACCGAGTTGCCAATAACGCGCTTAACATTTTCCATCGCTTCCGGATCGTGAACCCGTACCGTGGCGCCTTTCTTTTTGAGCAATTCAATAATGTAGAGTGCGGGTGCTTCGCGTATATCGTCTGTATGGGGCTTAAAGGAAAGGCCCCACAGTGCGACATTTTTACCGGCCAACCCTTCCTTAAAAAATTGTTCCATCATCTCCACCAGTTTTACTTTTTGGCGCTCATTAACCGACATTACCGATTGCAGAATGGAAAAGTCGTACCCTGCCTGCTCGGCAGATTTGGCCAAGGCCTGCACATCTTTGGGGAAGCAACTTCCCCCG
>CAYNIH010000285.1:0-3099 GCA_964397115.1 uncultured Roseivirgaceae bacterium
CTCGTTTGATATTCCCATCGTGCGCAGCCTGTACGAAGCCGGGCGCATCACCAAGGAAACATACATCATCTGCAACGGTTTTAAAATGCCATTGTACCTGCAGTACATTAATGATTTGCTGAACGAAGGATTCAACTGCATTCCTATTCTGGATAACCTGAATGAACTGGAGTCGTATGAAAAAAATGTAAACCTTCCGTACCAGGTTGGCATCCGGGTAGCAGCCGATGAAGAACCAAACTTTGAATTTTACACTTCACGACTGGGCATCCGCTACAGCGACATTACCAATTTTTATAAAGAAAAAATCGCCACCAGCAACAAGGCATCACTTAAAATACTCCATTTCTTCATTAATACCGGCATTAAAGACACGGCCTACTACTGGAGCGAACTGAGCCGTTTTATTTTTAAGTATTGCGAACTGAAGAAAATCTGCCCGACACTTGATTCCGTTGATATTGGCGGGGGCTTCCCTATTAAAACTTCGCTCACCTTTCAGTACGATTACAAGTACATGATCGAACAGATTGTTGAGAATATCAAATGGATCTGCGACAAAAACAACGTGCCGGTTCCGCACATCTTTACAGAGTTCGGCAGTTATACCGTTGGTGAAAGTGGAGCAGTGCTCTATAAAGTTATCGACCAGAAACTTCAAAACGACAAAGAACTCTGGTACATGATTGACGGGTCGTTCATCACCCACCTGCCCGATGCCTGGGGACTTAACCAGAAGTACATTTTGCTGGCGCTGAACAAATGGGACGACCCCTTCCATAAAGTGAACATAGGCGGCCTTACGTGCGACAGTCACGACTATTACAACTCCGAAGCGCATACCGGTGAAGTATTTTTACCGATGATCAATGATGACGAGCCGCTCTACATCGGCTTCTTCCACACCGGTGCTTACCAGGAGTCGTTGGGTGGTTATGGCGGCATTCAGCATTGCCTTATCCCGGCACCCAAACATGTGTTGATTGACCGCAACGAAGACGGAGAAATTTCAACAAAACTCTTTGCCCCCGAGCAAACCGAAGAAAGTATGCTGAAGGTACTTGGTTACCAGACCCAACCTCAACCCGTGAAAAGTGCACCACACCAGTGATCCATATGTTGTAGACGGCCTTTAGCGGAAGTACTGAAGTTCTGGTTGCTGAGCCATTATCTGCCCAGCCATGAAGATGAGCACTGAAAGGCTCACCAACCTCATTTTATTTGTTATCATAGTAAATTTGGTTTAGAGGTTTAACATAATTTATTTAGAACTTGGTGTTACGAGTACATCGAACTTAACAGTAACCTCTTCACCCACCTTAATGGTACCCATCATGGCAGTAGGAGGATTCATTTTGTAGTCTCTCATTTTGACGGAATAGGATCCGATAAGCCGGATATCACACTGAGCTAAAAGGCTGTATTGCACATCCATGGTAACCGGCTGCGATACACCAGCCATTGATAACGTGCCTGTGGCTTTTAAACTACCATCACTTATGGTGGCGGTCGAAAGGGCGTAGCTTATCACGGGATGCTTATCGTAAGAAAACGCATCCCATGTTTTGTTGTCCATTATTTTGCCTCTCGTACTTTTAAGAGACTGCACCGGTATCCTAACAGTCACATCCTTTAGCTCTTTAATCCTGCCGTGTTCAGTAATTACATGACCGGAAACCTCAAGCCGGGTAACTTCAAGGCATGATGGTCATCACAAGAGGCTGTGATTAAAATCACGCAAAAATGCGCAAAGAATCAGGCGCGGAATGGTGCAAAAAGACAATGCACGCATTTACTTACCAACAACCCTAATGATGATCGGAGCAAAAAAATCATTGGCATTTTTACTTGGAGCATTTTTCGTTTATTCAGTATATTCAACTCCCGTTTCTGCTAAAAAAGTCATCAACTCTAACCCTTCACGCCTATGAAAGTCTATGATGAAAAACACCTGAAAAACATTGTTTTACTGGGCGCCCCGAAAAGCGGCAAGACCCTGCTTGCCGAAGACATGCTGTTTGAAGCCGGTATTACCCACCGCAGGGGCACCATTGAAGGTAAGAATACCGTATCCGACTACCACGAAATAGAACAAGAACGGGGCAATTCCATTTTTGCTACCGTTCTGCATACCGAATGGCGCGATTATAAAATCAACATTATTGATACCCCCGGTTTTGACGACTTCATTGGCGAAATGATATCGGCCATACGGGTTGCTGATACGTGCGTGATGGTGATAAACGCACAGCATGGCGTGGAGGTGGGCACCGAACTGATTTGGAAATACGTTGACGAGTTCAACAAGCCGGTAATTTTTGCCATTAACCAGGCCGACCATCCGAAAGCCGATTTCGATAATGCGCTCGACTCGCTGAAGAAAACCTTCGGTAAGGCCGTAACCCAAATGCAGTACCCGGTAAACCAGGGGGATGGATTCGATTCCATTATTGACCTCCTTAAAATGGTGATGTACAAATTCCCGGCCGATGGCGGGAAACCCCAAAAGCTCCCGATACCCGAAAGCGAAAAAGAAAAAGCCAATCAGCTACACAATGAATTGGTGGAAAAAGCCGCTGAGAATGATGAGAAGTTGATGGAGAAGTATTTTGAAAAAGGAACCCTCGATGAAGATGAAATGCGCGAAGGCTTGAAGCAGGGCATGATTCATCACGATGTGTTCCCCGTGTTTGTCATGTCGGCCAAAAAAAACATGGGCAGCGGCCGCATGATGGGCTTTATTGATAACGTGGCCCCCTCACCACGCGAAGCCAAACCTGAAGTTACAACTGACGGAAAGGAAATCGCTTATGATCAATCAAAACCCACCCTGCTGTTTGTATTTAAATCACACCTCGAGCCCAACCTCGGCAAACTGTCGTTCTTCAAAGTGATCTCCGGAGAAGTTACCTCCAACTCCGAACTCATTAACAGCCAAACCGGTGCCACCGAAAAATTCCACCAGTTGTTTATCATGGACGGAAAAACCCGAAACCCGGTTGACAAACTGGTAGCGGGCGACATTGGGGCAACGCTGAAGTTAAAAGATACCTATACTAATCAAACGCTGCATGCCAAAGGTTTTGACGTAACCATCCA
>CAYNIH010000286.1:0-3095 GCA_964397115.1 uncultured Roseivirgaceae bacterium
GTTTGAGCAGATCATTGGCCGCATCCCGCTCATTAAACTAATTTATTCTTCGATTAAAGACCTGATATCAGCTTTTGTTGGGGAGAAGAGGAAGTTTGATAAGCCCGTGCTGGTTACCATCAACAAAGATAACCAGGTCTATCGCATAGGTTTTATTACCCAGCACGATTTAAATATGCTTGGTCTTGATGAAATGATTGCCGTGTATATCCCGCAGTCCTACACCATGGCAGGCGATCATTTTGTGGTCCCCAAGGAAAACATCAAACCCCTAAACATATCGGGCGCAGTGGCGATGAAGTTTATCGTATCGGGCGGGGTAAGCGGGTTTTGAACAGAATTAACTGATAACTCCTGAACCAATCAGTTCATCGACTTCATACCACGCGGCAAACTGACCGGGCGTAATGGCTTTTTGGGGGTTATCAAAAATCAGGTGGAGCCCTTCCGGCTGCTGGTGCAGCATGCAAGGCTCAAGCGGCTGGCGATAGCGTATCCGTACCATGAAGCGTTTTTTTTCTCCGGGGAGTAATCTCAAATCTGGCCGCACCCAATGTGCATCCGCAGCAGCAATGAAAAGTCCTTTGCGGTACAGCCCCGGATGATTTTCTCCCAGGCCCATGTAAATAATATTTTCGGCCGTATCGGTGCCAATCACGAATAAGGGCTTGGGCTGGCCGCCAATGTTCAGCCCCTTGCGCTGGCCAATGGTATAAAAATGCGCGCCCGAATGCTCGCCAATAGTTTCGCCATCATCAGCGTGGTAAGCATAGGGTCGGGTTAGCGCAATCAGGTCATCCATACCCTGACCATTGCTGAATACGGGAGAATCTTCCGGAATAACAATCGCCTTTCCTCTTTTGGGCTCAAGCTGTTGCTGCAGAAATTCAGGCAGGTGTACTTTGCCCACAAAGCATAGTCCCTGCGAGTCTTTTTTACCCGCTGTAACCAATCCGATTTTTTTAGCAAGGCTCCTCACTTCAGGTTTTTGCAGTTCGCCAATGGGAAATAGCGCTTTGGCGAGTTGATGCTGTGTGAGTTGACACAAAAAATAGCTTTGGTCTTTGTTGGGATCTTTTCCGGCCAGCAGGCGGTACACGGTTTTTCCGTCCTTAATTATTTCGGCTTTGCGTGCATAGTGGCCTGTGGCCACGTAATCGGCACCCAGCTTCAGGGCTTCTTTCAAAAAAATATCAAACTTGATTTCGCGGTTGCAAAGCACATCGGGGTTGGGCGTGCGGCCGGCCTGGTATTCAGCAAACATGTAGTCTACAATGCGTGCTTTGTATTCGGTACTCAAATCAATCGTCTGAAAGGGGATGTCAAGGTGCTGGGCAACAATCATCGCATCGTTGCTGTCGTCAAGCCAGGGGCACTCGTTGCTGATGGTCACTGAGTCGTCATGCCAGTTTTTCATGAACAGGCCAATCACCTCATGGCCTTGTTCTTTCAGCAAATAAGCCGCTACGCTGGAATCAACCCCGCCCGATAAACCAACGACTACTCTTGCTTTCATATTTTTTCAACTTCGAGGCCCTGTAATAAGCCTCACCTTTGTAACTGGATGCTAACGGCTGGTTAGCAACTCATTGACAATTTTATTAAACCGTTCTTTTTGCTGGTCATAATAAACGGCTGTTCCTGGACCGGAAAAACCGGTGTGAATGTGCTTTACCTGGCCATCTTTCCCTACAAAGATAGTAGTTGGAAAGGCAAGGATCCGGTTAAGTGCAGGAAGTGTTTGGCTGGCGTTGGCCTGGGTGCCGGCAATGAGTACTGGGTAAGGAACACCGAGTTTTTCTTTCATTTTCTTTACCCTTCCGCTGGCATACTCAAACTCAGCTTTTTGTTCAAAGGCCAGTCCGATGATTTCGATGCCGCGATGGTTGTTTATAGCATACCATTCGGATAGAAACCGGGTTTCGTCCATACAGTTCGGGCACCATGAGCCAAGGATTTGCAGGATAACAACCTTATTTTTATAGCGTTCATCCTGAAGTGAAACGGGTTTTCCGTTCACATCCGGAAAAGTGAATTCAAGGGTGGTGTATCCATCTTTTAGATAGGTCAGCGATTCGGTGGCCGGAGGTTGAGCCTGGTCGTTTCTAACGCCTGTCCATTTGCGGTTACGCGATTTGCCCAACCAGTGCGTTCCAGAAAGGGTATCACCCGATTTAACCGCCTTAAAAAGATAAAGGTGGTTGCCGTCAAACCCACTAAGCCAGAGGGTATCATCCACTACGTTGCCTTCCAGGTAGCGGTAATCTCCGGTAGGGGTTAGAAAGGTACCTTGAGCATAATTGCCCTTTTGCGTGAAGATGCCCAGGGCATCAACGGTACTGTTCTCATTAAAAAATTTAACGGCATATTTTCCTGAGAAATCGGTAACGGTACGGGTTGTATCCGTTGGTACAAACCGGAAGTTTTCACCGTGGCGCGCCCTGAACGGAATCTGGTAATCATCTGCGTATTGGATAATAAAAACCCCGGTAAGTTCGTGGTCGGTTCTGGCGGCTTTGAACACGGCATCGAAAATATGCACGTTCATGGTAACGGAATCGGCTGTCAGGTAAACTTCATCCAGGTAAAGCCGTTCTTGTCCGTTTCGGATCCAGGCTACATACTGACCATCCTTTTTCTCAAGGTCGAACGTAAAGGGCAATTCCTGGCCCTGCAATTCAAGCACTGCACGCCAGGTGCCGGTAGGTATGAAGGGTTTCTCTGACTGGGAGCAAGCCATAAGGGTGGTGAGGAGTATGAGTAAAAATCGCATAATGATAATGGGTAAAGCCGGAAAACAGCCTTTTATGCAAAAATGTTCGCGGTAAACCGCTGTGTAAAACTTTTTAAAACGCCCTTGAAAGGCAGGTTTTAGGGCATAATTACCTTGTAAATGCAAAAAAGTGGTTGAAAGTGGTTGAAAGTGGTTAAAAAATCCTTATGTTTGTTATTAAGGACGAGACAACCACTACGTCAATGACCTTTTTCACCAGTGAATATGAAAGTAAGCTCGATGCCAAAGGCAGGCTGGTACTGCCTGCGCGCGTAAAGGCCCAGCTTCCCGAAGGGGACAGCGAATTGGTTTTGCGCAGGGG
>CAYNIH010000287.1:0-3060 GCA_964397115.1 uncultured Roseivirgaceae bacterium
GCCTGTAGCCCGGTTTCTTCTTTAAGTTCACGCTGGGCTGCTTCCAGCGGGTTGGTGCCCAGCCGGCCGCCTCCCTCGGGAATTTCCCATGAATACTCATTTAATGTATAGCGATACTGACCAACCAGCCAGGTGTTTCCGAATTCATCTACCGGTATAATGCCAATGGCCTTGTTTTTAAAATGCACTTTACCGTAGATACCCTCTCCCCCTGCCGGATTAATCACCTGGTGTTCCTCCACCCGTATCCAATTATTATCGTACACGTTGCGTGTAGCCAGTGTAGTCCAGGGATTGCGATTCATAGTGTTGATATTAAATGTTCAAGGTTCAAGATTCAAAATAATATTGACAAATGGCCAGGAACCTTGAATCTTGAGCCTTGAATATTGAATTTTGAATTCTGATTTTTGAGGTACCTATGCCCAGACTCCGCTCCAGTTTTACCAGCGATTTAATTGAAGCCGGCTGCGATGAGGCCGGGCGGGGCTGCCTGGCCGGGCCTGTGGTAGCGGCTGCCGTGATACTTCCCAAAAAATACCGGCATAAAAAACTTACCGACTCGAAGCAGTTGTCGGCTGAGGAGCGATTGGTCTTGCGCGAAGAGATTATTCGTGACGCGGAAGCCTGGGCGGTTGCCGAAGTTTCGAATGAAGAGATTGACAGGATAAATATCCTCAATGCCTCCCATAAGGCAATGCACCTGGCGGTAGCCCAACTCAGTATAAAACCCGAATTGCTGTTGATTGACGGCAACCGGTTTAAGCCGTATGGCGAAGTGCCGTTTGAGTGCATTGTGAAAGGCGATGCAAAATTTTTGTCTATTGCTGCAGCAAGTGTGCTGGCCAAAACCTATCGGGATAACCTGATGCGCAGGTTGGCACTTGATTTTCCGGGATATGGATGGTACACCAATGTAGGGTATCCTACACCGGAGCATCGCGAGGGCTTGCGGTTGCAGGGCCTTACTCCATACCACCGCAAAACCTTTCAGTTGCTGCCGTCACAACTTGAACTTTTTGAAGCGTAGTTAGTGTTGAGGAACCATGTGCCTGATTTTCTTATCTTTAAATCACCACCCGAAGTATAAGCTGATTGTAGCGGCTAACCGCGATGAATTTTATAAACGCAAAACGGCACCGGCTCATTTTTGGGAAGATTATCCCCACATTGTTGGCGGGCGCGACCTGGAAGCCCGGGGCACGTGGCTGGCCATGTCTAAACAGGGTAAGCTCAGTATGGTTACCAACTATCGCGATTTAAAGAACCTTAAACCCGTGGCGCCCTCTCGCGGAGAGCTTGTTTTGGAATACCTGGTGAATGGCGACAGGCCTGACGAGTATCTGAAAACCATAGCGCAAAAGGCAAGCGGTTACAACGGATTCAACTTGCTGGTGGGCTATCCCGACACGTTATATTATTATTCGAATTATCAGGGCCAGGTGCAACACATTACAGAAGGCATTCACGGCTTAAGCAACCACCTGCTTAACACCCCATGGCCAAAAGTGACACGTGGAAGGGAAAAATTCAGCAAGGCCATTGCTGCTCTTGATGTAAACCCTGAAACATTATTTAACCTGCTGTACGATGAGGAGCAAGCGCCTGACCATAAGTTGCCCGATACCGGCATTGGCCTGGAGCGCGAGCGCGTGCTTTCCAGCATGTTTATTAAAAGCCCGGATTACGGCTCACGATGTTCAACCGTAATTCTGGTTAATCGCGATAACGAGGTGCTTTTCACCGAGCGGGTGTATGACATCACTACCTTTTCTTATCAGGATTCAGCATTCCGCTTTACCATTGGTAACTAAGTAGGGGTACCAATGACCAAAAAGAAAGACAAAACGCCTGCCCTGTTAAAATTCATACGGTGGGCATACCCCAAGGCTGAAAAATTTGCACCGGCATTGGCGTACCGCTTCTTCGTCAGGGTGTTCTTTACCCCCTTGCAGTATAAGCCCACCGAAAAGGAGATCAAAGCCGAATCGTTCAGTACGAAGTTCATCCTTACGGCAGCAGGAAAAAAAATTCAATGCTACCGGTGGGGCCAATCAGCGAAGTATGTGCTGGTGATGCACGGCTGGGCTGGCCGTGCCACGCAGTTCAGGCGGTTCATCAAACCACTCAATAAAGCGGGGTATGCTGTACTGGGTTTTGACGGCCCCGCGCATGGAAAGTCGCAAGGGCAAAGTACAAACATCAGGGAATTTGAAGAAGTGCTGAAGAAGATCCATGAAGTACAAGGCGTGCCCGAAGCCATCATCGCGCACTCGTTTGGAGGGGCTGCCGTGTTGTTTGCTGCAAAAAACGGGTTGCCGGTAAAGAAAGCAATCAATATTGCCAGCCCGGTTATTGGAGATAAAATCATTGATACCTACCTCCGTGCAATTGGTGGATCGGAAAAGACAAAACACTTCTTTAAGCAGTACATACTCAAAAAATATGGTCAACCTTTTGATGCCTATACCGTGGCGGGTTTTATTCACCAGTTAAGCCAGCCGGTGGAGGTGTTGCTGGTGCATGACGAAGATGACCGCGATGTGTCCATGGAACATCCGCTTGAACTTCTCCGCCTTTACCCATCGGCCCGCCTGCTTAAAACAAAGGGCCTGGGCCATACCCGCATCCTGAAGGATAACCAGGTTATCGAAGAAATTGTAACTTTTATCCAGAAGGGTACGTCTGCATAGGGATAGTAAAAACCGGAATAGTGTAATTTACAACCGGCAGGCAACACTAATTACCCTAATATCAATTGCCTGGTTTACTTGCTGAACCGGAAGACAGGAGCCAAAAACGTATGAAAATCATAGAAACACATAACATTTCGAAAGTTTATAAAATGGGCAACAATGAGGTGCGGGCCCTTCAATCCGTTTCCATTATCATTAATAAAGGAGAGTATGTTGCCTTTATGGGGCCTTCAGGTTCGGGGAAATCCACCCTGATGAACATTGTTGGTTGCCTGGATTCGCCAACCTCGGGTACCTACATTCTGAATAATCATGTAGTAAGCGAGATGACAGAAAACGAATTGGCCGAAGTACGGAATAAGGA
>CAYNIH010000288.1:0-3041 GCA_964397115.1 uncultured Roseivirgaceae bacterium
AAGAAGTCTGTATCGGAGTTGCTAAAAATGTTGAGCGCGGTTGAACAGACCGATCCGGTGGCCGGTATGGTAACGGATTTACTGGAACTTGAAAAGGCTTATGCAGCCCTGAACATTGAAGAACAGATTCGGAATAACCGTGCCGACATGGTTTTGTCTGACAAAAACCTTACCCAAATCAGCACCATTGTCGGAAAAATCCGTAACAGTATTACCGAATAACGGTACTGATATTTCTGTTAAAAGTCCTGATGGCCGGCCGTCAGGGCTTTTTTTATTCGTTCAGTCAATGGTTTACAGTATATTTAACTTCTTAACTGTGCCGTGTTATGAGTGAAGTAGTACTCAATGCTATCCTTAAACTGTTTGCTGTTGTAGCCCGTCAGGATGAAGTTACCCGGCAGGAGCGTGAACAGATTCGGTTGTTCCTCGCTGAACACGTGAGCATTGGAAAGCTTGAACACTACTTGAACCGGTTTGATGACTATTCGCGCGAGGTCAGTTCCCACGATTATCAAAAAGATGTCCGGACGATTACAAAAATCTGTTCTGACCTAAACCTCGAGATTACCCAAAAGCAAAAAGTAATTATTACGCTTGAGTTGATTCGCATTGTGTTGGCCGATGAGATGATTACCACCAGAGAAAAGGAATTGCTTCGTGCCATTGCCACGGAATTCAAGATTAGCGAATCCGATATTCAAGCCACCTTGTTGTTTGTACTGGGTAAGGATGCTGCCCTGCTCGACAATCCTTCAATCTTGATAATCGGCAGGGAGGGTGAACAGGGCCGCCAGGCAAGGGTGATCATGCGAAAACACCTCAACGGATTTATTGCCGTGCTTTACTTTCAGCATGTGGAATTGTATTTTGTTAAATACATCGGCAACTCCGATGTTTACTTAACCGGGGTTCCGCTTAAACCCGGTGGCATCTCGGTGCTGGCTGTGGGCAGCACCCTGCGGTGGGATAAAGATGAGCCGGTTTACTATGGAGAAATACTTAATTCCTTTAAAAACACTGCTGCAGGTGGGAGAATTTCGCTTGAAGCCAGAAACATTTCCTTCAAATTCAAAAGCGGCAAAATCGGCCTGCGCCAGGTTAACCTGGCCGAACAATCCGGTAACCTGGTGGCGCTGATGGGCGCCAGCGGTGCGGGTAAATCAACCCTGCTTTATGTGTTAAACGGCACGGAAAAACCCAGCGAGGGCCAGGTACTCATTAATGGTATTGATATTCATAAGGACCCGGAAAAGATTGAAGGCATCATCGGTTTTGTGCCGCAAGACGACCTGCTGATTGAAGACCTTACCGTGTATGAGAACCTTTATTTTGCTGCCAAACTGTGTTTTGACAATAAAGATGAAGAGTCGGTTCATTCTCTGGTAATGAAAACCCTTGAAGACCTCGGACTGGCCGAAATTAAAGATTTGAAGGTGGGCTCTCCGCTGCGTAAAACAATCAGCGGAGGGCAGCGTAAGCGGCTTAATATCGGCCTGGAATTATTGCGCGAGCCGGCCGTGCTTTTTTGCGATGAGCCCACCAGCGGACTCTCCTCGCGCGATTCAGAAAACATTATTGACCTGCTTAAAGAACTGGCTCTGAAAGGAAAACTTGTCTTTGCCGTTATCCACCAGCCCTCATCCGACATCTTCAAAAAATTTGACCGCCTGCTTATTCTTGATACGGGCGGTTACCAGATTTACTATGGCAATCCGGTTGATGCCATCGTTTATTTTAAGAAGAGCATTGACCTGGTGAGCAGCGATGAGGGTGAGTGTTACGCCTGCGGCAACGTTAACCCGGAACAGATTTTTAACATCATTGAAACAAAGGTAATTAACGAGTACGGGCATTTTACCAACGAAAGAAAAATAAGCCCGGAGCAGTGGAGCCGCATCTATAAAAATTCTGTCAGGGTTCCGGTAATTGAACCGGTAAGCGATCCGATAAAATCATCGCTTCAGATACCCGGCAGGCTCAAACAGATGATTTTATTTGCCCTGCGCGATCAGAAAGCCAAGCTGCACAACCGGCAGTATATGATCATCAACCTGCTGGAAGCGCCTTTGCTGGCTTTTATCCTCGCCTTTATCGTTCGATACTACAATGTTGACGATAAACTGCTTTCGGGGTATGTATTCGCCAAGAACCTTAACCTGCCAGCTTATTTATTCATGAGTGTGATTGTTGCCCTGTTTATGGGGTTGACGGTAAGTGCGGAAGAGATTATCCGTGACCGGAAAATTCTTAAACGGGAGGGGTTTCTACACCTGAGCCGGAGCAGTTACCTTCTTTCCAAAATTTCAATTTTATTTACCCTTTCAGCAATTCAAACATTAACCTTTGTACTTGTTGGCAATTATATCCTTGAAATCCGCGGAATGGTTTTGGAGCACTGGATGATTTTGTTCACTGTTTCCTGCTTTGCTAATGTGCTCGGTCTTAACATTTCCTCGGCTTTTAATTCCGCGGTAACGATTTACATCCTGATACCCCTGTTAATCATACCGCAACTGATATTAAGCGGGGTGGTGGTAAAGTTCGACAAGCTTAATCCCACCATCGGCAATACCGCCACCGTACCGTTTGTTGGCGACCTGATGGCATCGCGGTGGGCTTTCGAAGCAGCCATGGTTACCCAGTTCAAGGATAACTGGTACGAGAGAGAGTTTTACCTGTATGACAAAATCATGGCCGAGTCGGACTACAAGAAAGTGTACTACCTGCCCGAGTTAGAAACCCGGCTTCAATATTGCCTGAATAACCTGAAGGCCATTGATAGGGACGTGATTGCCAAGGTGATGCGTGACTTAGAGCTTATCCGTAATGAATTAACCAAAGAGGCTGCTTTTGTCAATACCGGGCAGGATATTTCATGGTTGGATAACCTTACCCTAAAGCATTTTGATTCGTTAGCCTACGTCCAGGCCTCCGATTTCCTTTTAAACCTTCGCAGGTTTTATATCCAGTTATATAATAAAGCCGATGATCAAAAAGAAAAGCTGATAGCCTCAATGACCGATACCCCGGAAAATGAG
>CAYNIH010000289.1:0-3023 GCA_964397115.1 uncultured Roseivirgaceae bacterium
GCCCTTCGCGCACATGCACGCGTTTGATTTCGCCCCCTATTTGCGCGGTAATGAGTACATTTTTCCTGGACTCGACAATTCCGCGCAATTCGGCTTTGTGCTCAAAGGGGCGCCTTTCAGCCATAAACGTAGAAACGAGGATGGCCTTGCCGTTTTGCCGCGCAAACTCAGGATCTTCGGCACTGATCTCTTTCTCGAGGTTTGCAATTTGCGCGTTCAGTTTAGCAACTTCCTTTCGGGCCTTCTCCAGTTCAGCTTTTTTTGTTTCCAATGCCGATTGTTTGGGTTTGCTGCAAGCGGCTGCTAATACAATAATGGCGGCTATGTAAAACTTGGTTTTCATCCGGTGGTTATTTTTTAGTTGATGGAACTACTATCTTTCCATAGGCCTTTTCAAGGTCAACGGTGGAAATCAGGGCATCGTAAAGTGCACTGAAATAATTCGTCTGCGCCTCTTTGTACGCGGCATCGGCATCAATTACTTCTATGTTCGACCCTACTCCCTGCTGGTATTTAAGCACGGCAACATGATACACCTCTTCGGCAAGTTTCATGTTGGCTTCCTGGGCCTTGAGCGCGCTCAAATTATTTTCGAACTCAAGGGTGTACTGCTCCTGCTCTAAATCTATCCGGCTCTTAAGCAATTCCTGCGCATGCTCCACTTGCCGTAATTGCGCTTTCTTTTGTTGGACTATTTTACTTTTGCGCATCCCATCAAAAATGGGCAGGTTAACCCGAAGGCCATATACCCCGAAGGTCCGCCAGTTTTCGCCAAAGGCGACAAAGTTGCTGAACACGGCAGTACCGTAGCTGGCACCGTAGCTTCCGTAGAAGTCGAGCGAAGGCAGGTATTGCACGCGGGTATTCTTGATGTCAAGCCCTACCAGTGCTTTGTTGATCTCCAACTGCCTGTATTCAATCCGGTTGTGGTAAGTAAATGACGAACTGATGTCCTCATTGAGTGTTTCAAACTGAATAGTCTTCAAATCATCTGCCAGCGTCAATTCTTCTTTCATCGGCATGCCCATCTGGAATTTCAGCAACTTTAGGCTCACCTCGAAACCCGTTGAAGCAGTTCTGATGGCTTGTGAAATATTGTTAAACTGTACCTGTACACGGTTCACATCAATTTTTTCGGCAAAACCGTTTTCATACATGATGCGCGTTTGCCTCAACAGCGAATCGAGGCGCTGATAATTTTTTTGTACCAGTGCATACCTCTCTTTATTGACCAATACCGAGTAGTATGCCTTTTTTATGTTCGCTACCAGGTCTATTTCGGAAGCTGTTTGTTCTCGCTTCGACAGTTCGGTGTACGTGCGTGCAGCCTTGAGGCCTACAAAGTAAGAGCCGCTGAAAATCATTTGCTGCAGGTCGATGCTTGCCCTGCCCGCGTATTTGGTACCAAACTGCACCGGGGCCAGTTCACCTTCCGGAGCGCTGGGATTAAAAATCTGCGCAGGCACGAAGGTGGTTGGTATTTCAAAATTATCGCCCAGGTCGGCTGCTGCAGTTAACTGGGGCAACCCGGAAGCCAGGTATTCACCCACTTTTGCTTCTGAGGCATCTACCGCAGCCTGCGCACTTTTAATATTCGGATTATTGGCGAGGGCATAATCAATACATTCTTGTAGCGTCATTGGCCGTTGGGCCTGTGCCGCCTGACCGCCAATTGCAAGTAGGGTAATAACTAGATAATGCTTCATTATAAAGTAGTTGGTTGATACGATATATCTTTAAACTTTTGATACAATTTCCTTCCTTTGTCGGTAACCAGTCCGTAAACGAAGTGATCAAAGATCTGTGCTTGTACTTCGGCAAGTCGAAATCGGTTAATTGGAAAGATGTCGGGGTTAAAGGCAAGTTGCACCAGTTCAATGCGCATGGCCGCCATGATTTCCGGGTTAATGTCCGCCCGGATGTAGCCCTCGGCAATACCTTGGTTCAGGTTGCGCACAATGGAATCACGGAGGTACTTTCCTTTAAAAGCGATCCACTCGCCCCAAGCCTTGGGATGAAACTTCTGAAGGTCGAATAGCAAGGTCGGGTTCATCGCCTCCATATTTTGCTTCATGCAAACGGATATCATGGCCAGTTCTTCAATCGGGTTTTTGGCTTCATTATGGATACTGTCGAATTGGGTGATGTTCCGGTCGAGATGACTGCGTGAAACCCTAAGCACCAGTTCATCTTTATCAGCAAAATGCTGGTACAACGTTTTTTTCGAAATCCCCAGGTGACGGGCAATGTCATCCATGGAGATGCTCCGCACCCCGTAGCGCATAAATAGATCTTCGGAGCCTTTCAGGATTTTTTCCTTGATATCGGTTTCTTCCATTAGTGACGCAAAACTATGGAAACTTCAGTGATTACGAAAGTTTCCAACGTTTCCTTTAACGCAAAAGCAGGGCATTAGTTCTATTTTTTGTCAAAAAAAATTTGTTAAATCTTTATGAAGTCGTTGGCTTCTGTAAGGGTTGGTCAGGATTATCAGGCAATTTATGGCACCAACGTTCCTCAAACTTCTGCTTAAACCGCTCACGTTCTTCCGGACTCATTCGGCTTAACTTCTTTCGCCAATTGTGTTTCCATCTTCCTTTATGGTGCCCACCGCCCTTACCTCCTATGCCGCTAAACAGAATTTTAGAAAGCACCAACAATCCGAGGGCCTGCCAGAAAGTAAGCACCGGGCCATTGAACAGCGCTGGAATCAACCAGTTCCACAAACTCATGGTTACCCATCCGAACAGGGCGATGGCCAGGAGAACAAGAAGAATAATCAGCGCTATTTTTACAATTTTTTTCATAGGGCTATCGGTTAACTCAATAGTTATAGTTCATTATAAAAAACCTGCAACCGCTCGCGTAAGGCAAGTATGGCGTACCGCTTACGCGAAAGCAAGGTGTTAATGGAGATGCCTGTTTCTTCAGCCAGTTCACGGAAGCTTTTTTCCTCCAGTTCATTCCGAATGAATACTTCCCGTTGTTCAGGTGGCAATTCATCCAACGCTTCGGTTAACGCA
>CAYNIH010000290.1:0-3007 GCA_964397115.1 uncultured Roseivirgaceae bacterium
CCTGGGCGAGAAAGGAGAAAGCCTTACCTTGAAATAGTTGGTGGGGTGGTATTCGGCACCCCACGAAGAAGTGATAAATGCCGGGGCCAGGAAATCAGAAATCAGGTCTTGTGTATTGTCATCATTAAATACGTACCCGGGTGCAAACTGGCTAAGCAGGTTCAGTGAAGTGTATAAGTCCCACTTTGCACTAACGGAATAGCCAAGTTTGGTGTCCAGGAAAATCCGGTCAACTGTTTTTCTAAAGCCTTGTCCTTCGTTATTTACGAAGCCGTAAAGGAAATCCAGTTCGTTATCCCACGAGGTTTTATTCTTCCGGAAGTTGGCTTTATAATTAAGGAGGCCATTTAACCCGATGGAGTTTACGCCTCCTCCTTTCCAATTGGTGGAGAAGGAAGCCTGGTTAAGACTAAGGGCTGAGGTAAATTTCTTTTTCCAATTTGAGGCGGTGTCTGGTTTTACAATTTGTGCATAAACAAAGCCGGTGCTAATCCAAAAAAGCCACACCGGCAGGGAAAGTCTGATAAATTTCATGGCGGTCAGAATTTCCGGAAAAATAGCCTCAAATCCTTAAAAAATAAAAATCCCTATATGCTGTTTAACTTAATCTCTTCCAGCGAGACCTCCGTAAGCGGCTTGGTAATAAACTTGATGACGTGGTTATTATTTATAATCTTGTCAATATCCCGCTTATTATCGGAACTGGAGAGGATTATTACCTTACACTTGTTGCGTACCAGTTCATTAAATTTTTCAAATTCATAGAGAAACACAAACCCGTCAACAATCGGCATGTTAATGTCAAGGAATATCAGCGAGGGGATATTCTCGGGAGATTTTTCATTTTCTTTAAGGTAATCGAGGGCAGCCTTTCCTGAATTTTTTACTTCTACCCGTTTTGAAAACTGTGTGATTTCAATAATCCGCTTACTGATAAAGTTATCGGTTTCATTATCATCCACCAGCATCACCAAATCCAAAGATTTTGCAACCGTTTGCGCCATCATTCCAAAAGAAAATTTATCAAAACCAAGGGTTCAAAATTATTCCTTTTTGGTTAAAAAGGTGCCACCGCAAAGACAAAAACAACCACTCAGGTAATATTCAGCAATCATTTCTTCGAAAATCAGGGTTGCTGACGCAGGATTTTGAGTTTCTCACCGGCCGAGAGGGTAAAATCGCTTTTGCCATTCCATTCCAGCAACTGCTTGATGGTTACTCCGTGCTGGCGGGCCACACTGTACAGGGTATCGGTTGATTTTACCTCGTAAATAAAAAATCCGGATGCAGGTTGAGCGGTGCCTTCCGGTGCCTGAATGCGCAAGACCTGGCCGGGCTTAATCCCCTGCTCAAGGCTCAGGTTGTTCCACGCTGTTAAATCCAAAACCGACACGTTATACTTTTTCGCAATGCCATACAGTGTTTCACCACTGCTCACAATGTGTTGTTCCGGCAGAGATAATACCGGGACATCCGCTGGCTTATCCTGTTCAGGGCTTTGGGTAGCCACAACGGGTGGTTTATCAGGAGTTTCATCAGGAGAAATGATTTCTTCTACCGGTCCGGAAGAAACAACCCAGTTAAATGGATTGGCGGCATCTACCTCAACCACCGGCAAGGTTTCGGCAGGCTGCAACTTTGGCCCTGAAGGAACCAGGTAAACCAGCGTTCCTTCGCTTAAGGTTGCTGGAGGCAGGCCGGGATTAATTTTTTTCAGTCGCCTAAGTTGTATGCCATACCGTTGGCTGACAAGCCAAAGTGTTTCGTTAGCATCCACCCGATGCAGGGGAACAGCACCCTGGCTTTTTTTCTTCCGGGTGTAGTAATAGGCATCGGCCACTAATGGATCACTGATGGAAAGGTCGTTGAATTTAAGGAAAGCCGATAGCCCGATGCCAGCTCGTTTGGCCAGCATGGCGGCAGTTTCTCCCGCTGTTGCTTTAATTGCCGGTATGCCATTCATTACTTTTGTTTCGTTTGGAAAGGCCTGACCCGGCCGGGCCTCAACCCTTGTGGCTGATTCATTCTCCGGCCGCTGAACACCTTCATTGATTCTGGCTACTGCCGCGATGGTGGCTTTCTTACCGCTTTCCACCGGAATGATTACAGCATACCTGCGATCATCGGGGATGTGGCTTTTTCTTACCCACTTGTTGTATTCAGAAAGTTTTTCTTCGCTGATGTCGATTTCGCGGGCGATGTCGCCCAGGGTTTTCCGTTTGTGGTTGGTAAAGGTGAGCAGGTTCACTTCGGCCGTTCCGGTAATTGCCCCTTCGAAGGCTATTTTATGGGCAAGAAATTTCTTAACATACCAGTAGGTATTGCTGGTAATTTCCATGTGTTTTGCCCCGCTCTGGTAGTCGGAGTAGGCGCGCATCACCGCACCGGCCCCCATCTGGTAGGCCTGAAGGGCAAACAGCCAGTTGTTAAAATAGTAGTTGTTCTTTTTTAAGTATTGAGCCGCTGCCCGGGTTGACGAAACGATGTTCATGCGCTCGTCCACTTCCTGATCGACCCGCAGCCCCATTTCCATGGCGGTAAAATCCTTGAATTGCCAGAAGCCTACCGCATTGGAAACGGAAACAGCATCGGCAATCAGGGCACTTTCCTGCAGAACGAGGTATTTGAAATCATCCGGCACGCGCTCTTCCCTAAAAATCTGTTCTATTATCGGAAAGTATATTTTAGCCCGCTCGACCTTAATGTTAAAATACCTGGGGTATTGGGTCAGGGCGTCCACCTCTTTTTGAATTTCCCTGCGTGCATCATCGCGGATGCTTAACGTAATGCCGGCAACGTGCATTTTGTGAGGCACCTGCTGGCCTTGCGCATCAGCCAAAAAAGGAATGAGTAAACCAAAGAAGGCTGCAAATCGATTCATGCGTTTAAAAAATAGTCAGCCAAAAAAAATTAATCAGAAATCTTCCGAATAATCATTATTCCATCTCGCACCGGAAGCAATACATTCTCAACACGTTTATCGTCCTTAATCTTCCGGTTAAATTCC